>DTZC01000163.1 GCA_012961565.1 Dehalococcoidia bacterium | reverse complement strand
CTGAACTCAGCATGTTGAAAGGTAATCCAGCGCACCAACAACCTGCAGCCACACAGCACATGAAGAACCAGGGTCACATAAAAATGATTATCAAAGACCTCTCTCTTTCCTTTGGCGGTGTAAGAGCATTGATAGATATAAGTCTGGATATCAGGGAGGGAGAGATCCTAGCTATTATTGGACCGAACGGTGCTGGCAAAACATGCCTCCTCAATTGCATCAACGGCTTTTACAAACCACAAAAAGGCGAAATATACTACGAAGGGCGGGAAATCACCCGAATGCGTCCGGACAAGATAGCCCAACTGGGTATAGCTCGGACTTTCCAAAACATAGAACTATATACCGGCCTCAGTACACTAGACAACCTTATGGCTGCAAGACACATACTTATGAAACAGAACACGCTCAGTACCGCCCTGTACTTCGGTCCCGCCCATAAAGAGGAAATCGAACATCGCAGGACCGTCGAAGATATAATCGATTTTCTAGAGATAGAGCCAATTAGAAAGAAGGTCGTCGGGACTCTACCGTATGGAATGCGAAAAAGGGTAGAACTGGGCAGGGCTCTGGCACTGGAACCGAAGGTCTTGCTACTGGACGAACCGATGGCTGGGATGAACCTGGAGGAGAAGGAGGATATCGCCCGATTTATCATCGATATCTTCGAGGGACAGGGGGAGACATATCCAAGCACCTCTATTCTAAGGGATGGAGTAAGCTGCATCATACTGGTAGAACATGATATGGGCGTGGTCATGGATTTAGCCGACAGGATTGTGGTCCTTGATTTTGGACGCAAGATTGCTGAAGGTACACCCACCGAGATCAAGACCAACCCCCAGGTCATATCAGCTTATCTGGGCAAAGAACAAGTTAAAGGTTAAGGATGAGGGCACGGGGTGTGGAATAATCTTCCACACTACTCCTGAATTTTGAGCTATTATTCTCCGATTGGGTCTTACTCACTACAACCATCTCTTGCGTCTCTTGTAATGCTTCACCAGCCGGTAGCTTTTTTTGGTGCCTACTGCTGACAAGCCCATGTAGAATTCCTTTACATCCTCATTATTCTTGAGGAAATCCGCACTGCCATCAAGGACAACTCGCCCGTTTTCCATCACATAGCCATAGTGGGCGATACTAAGGGCAATCCTGACATTCTGTTCTACAAGTAGGATCGACGTTTTCCTCTCCGTATTGAACCGCTGGATGATGTCGTATATCTCTTCAACCAGCATTGGAGCCAGGCCTAGTGATGGCTCATCCAGCATCATAAGCTTTGGCGCTGACATCATCGCCCGACCGATAACTAGCATTTGCTGCTCGCCACCAGATAGATAGCCCGCTATGTTGTGCCGCAGATTCTTAAGCCGCAGAAAGTAATGGTACACCATGTCAAGGTCTTCTCTGATGGCACGGCGGTCTTTGCGGTTATGAGCACCCACCAGCAAGTTTTCCTCGGTAGTTAAATGCCCAAAAACCCTACGTCCCTCCAGCGCTTGAACAATGCCCAGCTTACCTATCTCCACAGCGTTCTTCTTCTCAATTCGCTGACCATCCCACTCAATGCTGCCATCAACCACCTCACCCTCCTCAACTGGGAGCAAGCCCGATATCGCCTTAAGCGTGGTAGTCTTGCCTGCTCCGTTAGCCCCGAGGAGGGCAATTACAGAGCAGTCGTCCACGGAGATGGAAATACCATGCAGTACCCTGATTACATTCAGATAGGCGACTTCAACATTAGTAAGCTTGAGCATATGGCACCGTTTTGCCTGGGGTCTCCCAATTGGGAGACCCCAGGCTCAATCAACTACTTACCAAACCATTCATATTCCTCATATTTTATCAGCGGAGCTTCAATCCAATCACTAGGCTCGGCTATCTTGCCAGCGACAATCCGGTAGATGCGATTATACTTGTTAAGCCTGTTGTCACCTGGAGTATAAGTCACCGGACCATGAAGCCCCTCAACGTCATACCCTTTCAGCTTCTGAATACCTTGTTTTTCTACCGCCTGCCAAGACTGAGCATCTCCTTTAGCCAGCACATCATGACCTACATTCTTCACCGCCAGCCGCAAAATTTCGGCCACAACCAAACTTTGTGCCCTTGCAGTAATATAGTCCATATTCCCATAGTCCGCGGGGTGCAACTTCCGGCAATACTCCGTCACTTTAGCCATTCCAGTCACATCCTCGCCCCACATCACCGTAGGAAAGGTTCCATAAACACCCTCAACAATATCAGCACCGGCTAAATCAATCAAAGCTTTGGTGAAACTAGCATGAGCACAGCCTATGGTTATACCAGGATACATATCCAGCTCATAGGCATTTCTAACGATGACCGCAGTAGGTGCTGGTGTGCTTGAAATGAACAGCACATCGGGCTGCTTCGCCTTGATCCTGGTCAGCGATTCTATCTCCGAAGTGGTAGTCGCAGCATGCTCATCGACAGAGACTATCTCAATCCCCAGTTCATCCGCCTTAGCTCGAAAGGCATCCCGAGCTCCATAACCCGTCGGGTTGTTCAGCAGGTGCAAGGCAAATTTGGGCCTGCCCGGTCCTCTCCAGATGTTCTTCATATAGAAGTTGGCGAAGGCTAAGGCATCATCACCATAGTCAGGCATCTGACCATAGATATGTCTTGGTGGACGGTAGAGTACCGGAGAAGTAAAACAGGCTATCCCCGGAAATCCCGCCCGGTTAGCCGATTCCATAGCCACCGACATCTCTTTAGATGAAGATGTAGTGAACAGCAGACAGCCTTCGTCCATAAATCTCTTAACGATGGTGACCACCTTGGCAGCATCATAAGCGCTGTCCAACCACAGCACTTCAATCTGATAACCGCCAGCGCCGCCAAGCTCTTCATTGATGTATTTAATGGCATCCAGGTTGGCATGGCCCATAGGGCGCCCTTTTTCAGCAGCTGGACCGGTTGTCGGCGTCATCATGCCGACCTTTAACACCTTTGTCGGCTTTGCCTCAGGAGCACAGGCGCCAACAAAAGGCAGTAGCATAACAACCGATGCTAGACACATCACACAACTCATTTTCAACTTTCCTGTCATTTGTATCCTCCTTTGCTGACTTTTTGCCATGACTCAGAATCTAACAGCACTACATAGCAACACCTCCTCCAGAGCTAATACGAGAACGGCCACAGGCGATAAGCAGCTTTGAACAGAGCCCACCGGTGTGCCAGTCCCCTTGGCTCAAGGATTAGAAACAAGATGATCACCAGCCCGAATACCATCGGTCCTATACCAGAGGTGAAGCCGGCAGGTAAAGTGGGAAAGGCACTCTCCAGCACCGGGGAAATGTACATTATGCCCTGCTGGAGAAGTCGAATAAGAGTCGCACCCAGTATAGGACCAATCGCAGTGCCTAGACCGCCGATAATAACCATACCTATATAAAGGATGGAATCCGAAAGTGTGAAATTTTCAGCATTCAAAAAACCGGTCCAGTGAGCGAACAAAGCGCCAGCTATACCGGCTAGGAAACAACCGATGAAGAAGGCAAGGAGTTTATAGTACGTAAGGTTAATTCCCATTACCTCGGCAGCCAAGTCATTGTCCCGGATAGCGATAAAGGCTCTGCCTACCCGCCCTCTTGCCAGATTCTTGGCAAAGAATATACACACTGCGGTAACCGTCATTATCAGATAGAACTGCTCGGCTTCGCTCTCGAAAGCAAAGCCTCCAATCGATGCATAGGGTACACTGAGACCGACAAAGCCGCCAGTTACCGATGTCCAGTGATTGATAATCCATATGATGATAAACTGGGCAGCGATAGTGGTTATAGCCAGATAAAAACCCTTGACTCGCACCGAAGGAAGACCAAAGACGAGTCCCATGATTCCAGCGCTAAAGCCAGAACAAACAAGCCCCACCAGAAACGGAAGCCCGAGCTTGCTAGTCAAGATAGCAGTGGTATAAGCACCAACTGCCATAAAGCCAGCATGACCAATAGATAACTGCCCGCAATACCCGATAAGCAGATTCAACCCAGCAACGGCGATTATGGTAATACCAATTAGGTTGGCAACACCCAGCCAGTAATTGCTCAAATACAGAGGCGAGGTAAAGACGACCACCAGTAATCCGATAAACAGTGCCCAATGTGTCTTCGTCCGCAGCACAGCCATGTCTGCCGCATAGTCATAATTTCGAGTACCACAAGGTAAGTCCATCTCTATATCCTCTCTATGCGGACTTCACCGAAGAGCCCATAAGGTTTAATAACCATGACGATTATTATGATAATGAACGGGATAATATCCTTGATTCCAGGACCAATAAGGGGAGTAAGATAACCACCGCCTATATTCTCACAGAGACCGATTATCGGTCCAGCTACCATGCACCCAATGAAAGAGTCCAAACCGCCGAGTATTACCACCGAGAAAGACTTCAACCCGGTCTCAACCAGACCAAAGGTGATGCCGCCAATGCTGGATATCAAAACACCACCAATGGCAGCGACAATGCAAGCAAATATCCAAGATGTGGAGAAAACACTGGTGACCGGAAT
>DTZC01000162.1 GCA_012961565.1 Dehalococcoidia bacterium | reverse complement strand
TGTTTACTAATGTAGCTGTAAGGCTTTAGCCAGCCCTTATTTTTGCCTGCAGCCCCGAGGTTTTAACCTCGGAAGTCGACCCTAAAATCCAATCCCACTGTAGCGCCGAGGCTTCAGCCTCGGCTGCCCGACCCTAAAGGGTGGAGCCTACACTGGTTGAATTAAGATGTATCTGGTGTTGAGTATTGCCGCTGCATCAGCTTTAACCCGTATCTAGAAAGACGGTGCTGGAGCAGCATTGCTGATTGCTAGAAAGCAGGGAGGAGTTCTTTCGCCTGCTGTTCCCGTACAGGATAGCACTCTAGAGGTCAAGCTAATCAGTCGAGTGGCATGCGCAGTACCATCTTGGCTAGGTCCCAGCAGTGCTCATACAAATGGAGCCCTTTGCTGAAGGCTATGAGGTAACCATCGCTGACCCCGATTTCCTTAGCCATGTACTCCTTGAGTAGTTGCAAGCCGCCTAGGTTGGTAGGGAAACCACCCCACAGGTCCCAGCTCCGGAAGTAGACGATGAAATGAAGGCGACCATCTTGAATCCTGGTGTCCAGTACCCTGAGGCAGGGTGGGTCTTTCAAAAATATGCTGTCCCGATTGCCGATGGTCATACACATCTGGTTGGTATCAAAGCCGAGCTTGTAGCGCCTGATAACCTCGTCTATCTGCGTTGCCAGGTCTTCTCCATAGGTATACTCTTCGTGCTCCTGTCTGGCGGCAGTCATCAAATAGCTCATGTACTCTTCGATATTCTCATCAGTTGTTGGTGCCGGCACCCCCGCAGGTACATCAGGTCTCAGTGGTCTGATGCCGGGATTGCGGATTATGATAGCAACCAGGGGTATCTCCTTGCGGTGGGTGCCTACAAAGCTGCCCTGCTCTATGAGATATGTTCTGCCCTCAAGCAAAGCCTTTTGAAGGCATTGAAACCAGGCATCGCCGATGCTATGTGCCTCAATCACAGTTAAGTCCATCTCTTACATCTCCTGCGGTCGATGTCTTGGTGGCAAAGATAAGTATACCAGACGTCGCTCCTTACTAGCTCCTTCGATATATTCCCAGTACTTCGTAGCCCTGGGGGATAGTGTGTTCTCTGGCTATCTGTAGTGGGTCGAATCCGGCCACCTGCCAGCTTCCCTGCCAGCCCATCTCTCTTGCTGCCAAGAAGAAATGCGACATGGCGATTCCGACGTCAAGGCAGTAGTAATGCTTGCCTTCCCGGATATTACCATAGCGGCTGGTAGTATCTGCAGCGGCTATCACCTTTTTCACATCGACCAGGAAGCGCCAGGGCTGGGTGTTCGCCCAGGATGGTGCCAGGCGGGCACATTCCAGAGCCTCGAGAAGCTCACTATCCTGGGTCTCCAGCGGCATTCCCCAGTGGGCGCCGTAGGCTATCTGCTCTAGAGCTTTTCTTCGTCCCCGGTTCATAGCTCCTACCTCGATGATATCGCGCGCCAACCGTCCATAGAATGACGTATCGGGATAGCCGACAGGTGTCAGCGCTATGACACGTTCACCTTTCTGGAGGTTGAGCAAGCTGCCTATCCGCTCTTCGGTGAACAGTCCGCCAACCCAGCATGTGCCCAGGCCCTGTGCGGTGGCAAAGAGTATCATCTGCTCCATGCGGAAGCCCATATTGAGCATAAATAATGGTCTCTCTTCAGACATGGCTATGATAAAGTGTGGCGCTGAGCCGAAGAGAAACCGTGTTCCGGTAAGAAAAGCCATCCGCTCCGCCACCAGCCTACCCTCCGTTATAAGCTGAAAGCGGACACCAATGTCATCGTCCAGTGCCACAGAGTTCTCTCCAGAATCTACCACAGCCTGGAGGACTTCTTCTGGCACGGGTGTGGGCTTGTAGTGACGTATGCTGATTCGCTTGCGTATGACAGCACGGACGCTCATAAGCTGACACTTTAACTTTAACAGAGAATGGGGTAGGTCCCCTTGGTTTCTCGGGCTGACACTGTGCAACCTGTCACATTGCTATCATTATGCCAGTCAGACTCTATACAGGAGGTCGATGTAGTTTTCTAGAAGGTCTGCTACCATACTGCGGTCAGGAAAGGTGGCAGCCATACCATAGACCGGTGCCATTCCACCCTTTTCCTGGGGGTTTGCCTTCACATGTTCCACGGCTGCCTGCAAATCAGCGATGAACCTGTCAGCTACACCGGGCTGTGTGTGTCTCAAAGTCACACAGATATGGACACAAGGGGGTTTATGAAGTCCGTTCAAGCTCCATCCTTTCTTGGCCATCTGGTCCATAATCCTGTAGATATCGAGCGTTTTCGACCCAAAAGCTATTACCCACAGCGGGTCACCCAGAATATACAAATCTGGAATTGCCTCGATCCCCTCCTTTATCTTCGCTGCGATGTCCAATATCCTTCTCGTAGCCTCCATATATCCCTCTTGCCCCATGGTGACCATAGCTGCCCAGCAGGCTGCCACCAAGGCACCGGGGCGACTTCCGGCGATTGAGGGTGAAAAATAGAGCCCCCCTGGCCATTCAGTGGTCTTAAAGTACTGATAATGACGCAATTCTCGACCCCGGTACAGAATCACGGACGTTCCTTTTGGTGCATAGCCGTATTTGTGGGTATCAGCTGATATTGAAGTGACCCCGGGTAGCCTGAAATCGAAAGGGGGGATATTGTACCCCAGCCTCTCTGCCCAGGGGAGTACAAATCCGCCGAGGCAGGCATCGGTGTGGAAACCAATTCCGTGGCTCCGTGCCAGCTCCGACAGTTGCTCTATGGGGTCGATGATGCCATGAGGAAATGAAGGTGCTGAACCAACTATTACTATTGTCTTCTTGGTGATTGCCTTCCTTGTTGCCTCCACATCTGCCTTGAAATCATTATCTACAGGGATATGGATTATTTGTATATTGAAATACT
>DTZC01000161.1 GCA_012961565.1 Dehalococcoidia bacterium | reverse complement strand
TACCTATGCTCGTTCCCGGGCGGCTTCACTGGGTATCGCTGGGGATTTTTACGAAAAGAAAGACATTCATATCCATGTGCCAACCGGGGCCATTCCTAAAGACGGTCCTTCGGCAGGTGTCACTATGGCGGTGGCCTTGCTTTCGGCTCTCAGTGGTCGCTCGGTAGCCAAGGATATCGGCATGACTGGTGAGATTACTCTTAGGGGCAAGGTGCTTTCCGTGGGCGGTATTAAGGAGAAAGCACTAGCAGCCCATCGCGCTGGAATCAAAAGGGTAATTTTACCTAAAGAAAACGAAAAAGACCTGGAGGAAATCCCACGGCAAATTAGGGAAGAACTAGAATTCGTGTTTGTTGACCATGTTGATGATGCGCTTCAAATGGCTTTTGGGAACGGCAGGATGTCTTCCAAATGAAGCTCATTTTTATTCACGGTGCCGGCAACACGGGCTTGGTGTGGCATTATCAGACTGTGTATTTTGACTATGCTGATGCTATTAGCCTTCCCGGGCATCCTAAGGGTGAACCTTGCCACAGTATCGAGGGCTATACTGATTGGCTTCATAAATATGTTGTGGACAAAGGCTGTTCTGAGCCGGTTTTGATTGGACATTCCATGGGTGGTGCTGTGGCGCAAATGTATGCCCTGAAATATCCCGGTGAACTCAAGGCGATTGTGCTCATCGGTACCGGAGCCAGGCTCAGAGTCAGACCTGACTTTCTCAACTTGTTGGAATCTGGTGTCAATGCATCTTCTGAATGGGCAAGGAGTGTAATCGAGCCATTCTATGAGCGGGTGGCTGCCGAGGTAAAGGAAAAAGTGATTAATAAAGCGCTTGAGGTCGGAGTTGCTGTGCAGCTAAACGATTTTCGGTGCTGCGACAAATTTGACATTATGGACAGAGTCGACCAAATTGTAGCTCCTACATTGGTCATTTGTGGCAGCGAAGATGAGATGACACCGGTTAAATATTCCCGCTATTTGGCTGATAGAATCGCGGGTGCCAGATTAGTTATCATTGAGGGCGGCTCCCACTTCGTATTCATGGAGAGACCTGAGAAAGTGAACCAGGCTATCGAAGATTTTCTGAGAAGCCTTTAGATTTTGTTTGTCCAGCCTTTGGGTTTTGAATGAAAATCGGTGTGCTTTCTGATACACATATACATTTAGCCGAAGAGATACCACAGAAGGTTATTGCTGTGTTTTCCAGCGTGGATTTCATCGTCCACGCTGGAGATTTTGTCGGGTCGGCAGTACTTGAGGGGCTGAAGCAGTTAGGCGAGGTCAAAGCAGTTCATGGCAACGTGGATTCGATGAACCTGAAGAGGTTGTTACCGGATAAGGAGCTGTTGACAGTTGGAAATAGGAAAATCGGCATAACCCACGGCTGGGGTGGTCCCGAAGGCATAGAACAGAGGGTGAGGCAACTGTTTGAGGATGTGGATATCATCATATATGGGCACAGTCACATAGCCAAAGTCGAACGGAGCGGTGGTGTTCTTTTCTTCAACCCTGGACCGGGCTATTGCTCCTTCGGCATCCTGACAATCGACGATGATATTAAAGCGGAGATAATAAGAGTTTGAGGCGATGTAGGCACTATTACTACAGTAGCCCCAGATGATAAGGTACAGGAGGTATTATGTCGCAAAACTGGCCCGAACTTTCGGCTTTAGACCGCCCTGAGATTTTGCAGTTTGTCTTTTACCCCCGTCGGGACTTTTGTGCCAGGCAAAGTGCAGCCAACGTCATTGCTGGCTCTATCCCGGTGGAGGAGACTGTTTCCATTTCCTATTGCCTCTATTTCGGTGATAGGAAATATCCCAATATTCTGTTCTTTCACGGGAATGGCGAGATAGCTAGCGATTACGAGGATATTGGTCATATTTACAATCAGATCGGAGTGAATCTTTTTGTGGCGGACTATAGGGGTTATGGGTGGAGTGATGGCGAGCCTACTCTTGCTGCTATGATAAAGGACGCCCATCATATATTCGATGGCTTTAAGCGGGTACTGAAGGACATGGGTCTTTCAGGGGGTCTGTTCCTCATGGGTCGTTCTTTAGGGAGTGCCTCTGTAATCGAGCTCGCCTATCATTATCAGGCGCAGCTCAAAGGACTGATTCTGGAGAGCGGCTTTGTCAATGTGTTTAACCTGCTTGACTATCTAGGCTTCCCGTTCCAGGCTATGGGAATTGCCTTGCCTGAGACACCTGCTGGTCTTGAACGCGTTCATAATATTTATATCCCCACCTTGGTTATCCATGGTGAGTATGACCAGATTGTGCCTGTTTCTGAGGGTAAGGCGCTCTATGAGAACATCGGAGCGAAGGACAAACGCTTGCTCATAATCCCGGGGGTCGACCACAACACCATTCTATTGGGCGGGATGCAGAAATACTTTGAGGAGCTGCGGAGTTTCGTGCTAGCTCATAGCTAGCTCGGGTAAGGTATTATTCCTCTGTGACTTCGGTATCGGCTTTGACCTCCTCGCCTTCTGTTACCTCTCCCTCAACTTCGACTGGTGCAGCTTCGACCTCTCGGCGAGCCTCGACTACTTTGACCACCATCTGTTCCGGGTCACTAAGCAGCGTTATGCCATCGCCGATTTGAATGTCCTTGACATAGATGGCATCGTCAGCTTCTTTAAGGAGTGACAGGTCTACCTCGAGGCTGTGCGGCAGATCATCAGGTAAAGCCTCGATATAGAGAGAATCAACCAGATGGAGTAGAGAGGTGCCCTTGACCCTGTCCAGTACTGGTGCCTCACCGATGAACACGAGGGGGACCTCCACCTTTATCCTTTCCGTCATCTCGACTTGGTAAAAATCCACGTGCAGTAGCTCGTCGGTGAGTGGATTTCTTTGTACGTCCCGGACAAGGACCCTTACCGGAGTTTTTGAGCCAGTAATTTTCAGGGAGATGAGGTCAGTCGTGCCTGTATTTGCCAGTAGTTGCTTCAGACTTTTGGCGTCTAGCTGAACCGGGATAGAGTTAATTCCATGCCCATAGATATTCGCCGGGATGAGTCCCTGACGGCGTAGAAACCTTACTTTTTTACCCAGCACCTCACGCTTGGAAGCCTCAAGCTCGAGCCGTTTCACCTTCTACCTCTTTATCGAGTCTAAAAAATAAAGTTTAGTGTTTTTCCCTGCACAAGTCAAATTTTCAGCAACAATTTCAGCAATACAACCCTGCACTCTTGCGTTCATCCTGCTGTGAGCGCAGGCTAGGCGGGGGTTGAATAGTCAAACCTTCTTCTGGAGCTCCTCGTAAGCCCTCCTCACCTCTTCAACCGAAGCCTCGTCCTCTAGTGTGGTTAGATCGCCGAGTGTGGCACCACTGGCTACAGCCTTGAGAACCCGTCTCATTATCTTCCCGCTCCTAGTTTTTGGCAACTTGGCTACAAAATAGATTTCGTCAGGTGTGACCACCGGTCCCAACGTCTGGCGCAGGTGCTGCTTTATTTTGTTCTTGAGTGCTGATGAAGGTGTTGTGCCCTGCTTGAGTGTGGCGAAAATAACCACGCCTTCACCTTTAACCGGGTCTGGTTTGCTGGTCACTGCTGCCTCGACGATAGCTTCGTGCGATACAGCAGCATCCTCTATCTCTATTGTCCCTATCCTGTGCCCTGCTATCTTGAGAACTTCGTCGGCTCTGCCCAATAACCAGAAGTAACCATCCCTGTCCCTGATGGCATAGTCGCCGGTGTAGAACACACCGGGGAATTTGGACCAGTATGTCTCCCGATACCTTTGCGGGTCTCCGTGAATTCCCATGAGCATGCCCGGCCAGGGTGACTTTATGACAAGGTAGCCCTTCTCTCCAGCGGGCACCGATTTGCCACTTTCATCGACGATATCGGCATTGACACCTGGCAGGGGGAAGTTTGCCGAGCCTGGCTTTAGTGGCGCAAGTTCTATGCCTGGTGTCGGTGCTATCATGGTGCCACCTGTTTCGGTCTGCCACCAGGTATCAACTATGGGACACCTCTCGCCACCGATAACTCTGTAATACCAGTGCCAAGCTTCAGGATTTATTGCCTCTCCCACGCTACCCAGTAATTCAAGGCTGCTCAGGTCATGCCTTTTGACCACATCCTCGCCATACTTCATAAGCATCCTGATACCGGTAGGTGAGGTGTAGAATATACTGACTCCGTATTTCTCAACAATATCCCACCATCTGTCTACCGAGGGGTAATCGGGAGCTCCTTCGTAGAGGACTATAGCAGCACCGTGGCATAACGGTCCGTAGACAATGGAACTGTGCCCGGTGACCCAGCCGAC
>DTZC01000160.1 GCA_012961565.1 Dehalococcoidia bacterium | reverse complement strand
TAAGCCTCCTAACGGACATGAAAGCGGTTATTCTTGCGGGTGGGTTCGGTACACGCCTCTGGCCACTGACCAAATATATACCAAAAGCGCTGTTACCTGTTGGTGGCAAGCCAATAATCGATTTCCATATAGAACAAATACTCGTAACAGGCAAAATTGATGATATTGTTGTTTCCACAAATGCCAATTTCGAAGCGCACTTCCGATACTGGCAACAAAAACTTCCAATGCCAGCACGAAATATGACCAGGCTGGTGGTAGAACCATCTAGAAACGAGAAGGAGAAGCCTGGGGCTATTAAAGCGCTACTTCACATTCTAACAGCACACTACATCACCAGCGGTGACCTGGTCACTCTAGCTGGTGATAATCTATTCGGCTTCCAGTTGGCTGATTTCATCAGCTTTTTCTACAGCAAAGGCAGGCACCCGAGTGTCGCTTTTTGTGACCTCAGAGATATTAATAAAGTCAAACAAAGATACGGTGTCGCTACGCTGGACAACAATGGCAAATTGGTGAGCTTCGAGGAAAAACCGTCAGAGCCAAAATGTGCGCTTGCTTCGACTGCCTGTTACGTCTATCCACCCGATATCACAGAATACATCCGAGAATATATTGAGAACAAAAATAACCCCGATGCCCTTGGCTACTTCATTAGCTGGCTGCACCGTAAGACCGATGTTTACGGCTTCGTATTCGAAGGGCCCTGGTTTGACATCGGCTCCTTCGACTCATATGAACAGGCAAACCAGTACTACACCGCTCAGACCTTGATTTAACCTCAAATAAAATCAAGCCCCCATTCCCAAGACTTGACCTATCAGCGGGAAAGTTGCTATAATTTTAGCACTCTATTCCCTAGAGTGCTAACTTCTTTGTGGCAGTTCGTATTCGCTTTGGTGAAGTCTGCGAGAGACCCTCAGGGAGGTGACAGGGAATGCGAATCGGCATGATAGCACCTTTGGAGTTGAGAGTGCCACCGGTAAAGTACGGTGGCACAGAACTGGTGGTTAGCTTGCTTACCGAAGAGCTTGTCCGGCGGGGCCACCACGTTACTCTTTTTGCCAGTGGAGACTCAATAACCACAGCTAGGCTCATCTCCGTGTGTCCAAGCTTTTTAAGAGGGTCGGAGCGGAATGCTAATGTCCTTACCATGGTGAATGTACTGGCATGTTTGGAGAGAGCTGAAGAATTCGACATCATCCACAATCACACCTGTTTAGAAGGGCTAGCCACGGCTGGAATGGTAAAAACGCCCATCCTGACCACGCTGCACGGAGGACTCACCGGAGACTGGCTCCTATTATTCGAACACTATAAAGGATGGTACAATACTATCAGTCACTCAGCCAAAAGTCTCCTGCCCCCCAAAGACCGCTTCGCCGGTGTGATATACAATGCCATTGACTGCGCCTCGTATCCATTCAATGGAGGGCGGCGGGATGACTACCTGTTGTTCCTCAGTAGAATGAGTCCCGAGAAAGGACCTCATTTGGCTGTTGACGTTGCACGGCAACTGAAGTTGAGGCTTATATTAGCCGGCAATGTCCATCCTGTAGACATGAAATACTTCCAGTCACAGGTCCTGCCCCAGATAGATGGTAAAATGATTCAGTATCTTGGAGAAGTAGAGCTTTCACAAAAGCACGACCTTCTCTCCAGGGCACTGTGCCTCCTAGCACCCATCACCTGGCCCGAACCCTTCGGGCTTTTCCTGGTGGAAGCCATGGCTTGCGGGACACCCGTCATAGCATTCAACCGGGGTTCAGCCCCAGAAGTGGTACGTCATGGAGTCACCGGATTTGTAGTGGACACCCTCCAGGAGATGGTTGAATCGGTCTACAGACTTGATAAAATAGACCCGATGAATTGCCGCAGGCATGCGGAGCAGAACTTTGATGTCCCGCGGATGGCGGATGACTATCTGGCAGCTTATCACAATGTATTGGAGGCAGAGAGCACCGTGTTAGGCAGGCATGCCAGCCCCATTGCTTTAACCCGAGCAACATCTTAATATTAAGAAGACGAATCAAAGGGCTCTAGTCTTACCAAATCAGTGCGGCACACATGTCTTCTTATGTCTAACAAAGGTGAAGGGGATGGCTGTTGACCGATTCATCGAGTAGAATCCAGCAATGACTACCGGGCACATCGTAGTAACCGCCGGTGCTGTGTTTGCCATCTCCAGCTGTAGCGGCGATATAAACCCTCGAACTGTAGAAGGCTTCTATGCCCATGATACTCGCTTTCTTTCTACTTTTCTGGTATCCATACAGGGGCATTTCCCTCACTCAGTGGGAGCTAATCAGCTTGACCACTCGCTGGCTAGCTTTTACACCAGTCCCCATGACCTGCGACGTCTTCCAGCAGCTGCAATCAGCATGGTGCGGGACCGCTATGTTTCCCACGGGCTACATGAAGACATAAGTATAGTGAACCACTCCACCAAAACGAGACATCTACATCTGGAAATTGTCTTTGATGCTGATTTTGCTGACATATTCGAAGTCCGCCTCGGTACAGTCCGTAAAGCAGGGCAAATCACGGTTGAACCCAGAGAGGGGCAGCACCTATGCTTGGTCTACAGACGTGGAAACTTTCACAGAGAGACATGGATTTCCTTCTCCAGACAGCCGTTAATTCAAGGGAGAACAGCCATTTTTGATATCATTTTGCAGCCCAAGGAAACGTGGAAAACCTGTGTCACAGTCCTCCCTGTGCTGGACACCTTACCACCATCGATGAAGTGCGTGGAAACAGTTCTGGGACCACCTTTCGGAGCCTACCATCGCCAAAAACGGCCTTCTCCCAGTGTGCTACAAGGTCCTGAAAGACGACACCCTATCGAAAGTCCTCCTCGGCTGCTTACTGACCAAGCTAACCTTCAGCAGGTGTATAATCAGGCTATCGCCGACCTCAGGTCACTGTGCATCGAGTACATTCATGGTCACTACATTTTGGCTGCTGGATTTCCTTGGTTCATGACCGTGTTTGGTCGAGACTCTATAATCACTGCCATCCAGACAAAGCTGCTTGGTCCTGAATTACTACTTGGCACCCTGCACACTCTGGCCAGCCTGCAGGCAACTGGCTGCGATGAATTCCGAGAAGCAGAGCCAGGCAAGATTCCCCACGAAGTACGTAAAGGCGAGCTCTCTGCTTTAAAGGAGGTGCCCCACGCATGCTACTACGGGAGTGTGGATGCCACACCCCTTTTCTTGTCTCTCATCTGGGAAGCTTACCAATGGACTGGAGACCAAGAACTATTGCGTCAGTTTCTTCCTGCCATTGAGGCAGCGCTCCAATGGATTGACAGGTTTGGCGATATAGATGGTGACGGCTTTGTGGAGTACAGGCAGCACACCAGACACGGGCTTAGAAACCAAGGATGGAAGGACTCAAATGACTCCATCTCTTTCAGTGACGGACGCCTGGCACAGGGTCCCACAGCCTTGGCTGAAGTGCAGGGATACGTTTACCAGGCGAAACGAAGAATGGCAATGGCATATCAAATGCTCGGAGACTCAGCCAGAGCCGAAAGTCTAGAACAGGCAGCCCTACAACTTCAGCAGTCGTTCAACCAGGCTTTCTGGATGCCAGAGCAGGACTTCTACGCCGCGGCTCTTGATGGGCGGAAGCAACGCGTAGACAGCATCACTTCCAACATAGGACAATGCTTATGGAGTGGCATAATCGACCCGGAAAGAGCACAGAAGGTAGTACAGAGGCTCATGGCTCCTGACATGTTCAGTGGATGGGGCATCAGAACCCTGTCCACAGAGATGCCGCGCTATAGCCCCCTCTCATACCATAACGGTAGTGTCTGGCCTCATGACAATTCATTGATTGCAGCAGGAATGGCTCGCTATGGTTTCACCAAAGAAGCCAGCGAAATTGCTTATGCTATCCTCGAGGCAGCTACTCTTTTCCCTGACTGCCGACTGCCTGAACTATTTGCTGGCTACCCTAGGCGTGAGCATTCTTTCCCCGTACCTTACCCTGCTGCCAATGCCCCCCAGGCTTGGGCATGTGGCACCATAATCTACCTACTGGAAACGCTCCTCGGTGTTTCACCGACAGGTGACCGCCTGTTGCATGAAGTCATTCCTGGGGGACCTCAACTTTCCCTCATTGGTGTCCCCTACCGGGGGACCCAACGAACTCTGTGATAGGCTCCAGCCAAGAATACTCGTCACACTCCCGGCAAAACTTCGCCAGGGACACGGTCAACCAGCGCAGACAAAGCAGATGAAAAGCCTCACTCACACAACGGGCAGTAATTCCCTGTCTGCAAACGTGTGAAAAATATAAAACAAGAAGCTGGATATTTCTACACACCGCATGGAGAATACCCAGCCCCTTGGAACTCCCACCAATTCGTAGCCTTAACTTTTGCCTATTCTGAACATCTTGGTGCCGCACACAGGACATACACCCTGGGTTGCCGGCTTGCCATTCTTCATCGTTATGCTCTTGGCATCCTTCATTTCCCTCTTAGTGCGACACTTCATACAGTATGCCTGCATTACTTACCTCCCCGTTTTTGTATAACGATAAAGCATTCCCCGCTAAATGTCAATAGGATAAAGGGAGACTGTTTAGTAACAACCCGTTCTTGGTGCATATTAATCCATCGATGTAGCCTCGACCCTTCAGGGTCGAGTTCCCGAGG
>DTZC01000159.1 GCA_012961565.1 Dehalococcoidia bacterium | reverse complement strand
TCGGCCCCAACGGGGCCGGGAAGACCTGCCTGCTGAACTGCATAAATGGTTTCTATCGCCCGGACAGGGGTGATATTATCTTCGATGGTCAAGCGATTACTTGGTTTCCCTCCCACAAAATTGCCAAACTGGGGATTGCGCGGACTTTCCAGAATATTCAGCTTTATACTGGACTGTCTACTTTGGACAATTTGATGGCAGCAAGACATGTTCACCTAAAGCCGAATTTTCTGGCTGGCGCCATTTACTTCGGCTGGGAACACAAGAAAGAGATTGAGCACCGGCGTGTGGTGGAGGATATCATTGATTTTCTGGAGATGGAGCCAATAAGAAAGAAGGTGGTTGGCTCACTCCCTTATGGGCAAAGAAAGCGAGTTGACCTGGGTAGGGCTTTAGCTTTAGAGCCAAAGTTGCTGCTTCTTGATGAACCTATGGCCGGAATGAATGTCGAAGAGAAAGAGGACATGGCACGGTTCATTATAGATATTTTCGAAGGGCAGGGAGAGACCTATCCTCACACGCCAGTTCTGAGGGACGGTGTTAAGTCTATAGTTCTGGTGGAACATGATATGGGTGTGGTTATGGACATTGCCGACAGGATTGTCGTCCTCGACTTTGGCAGGAAGATTGCTGAGGGTACTCCGGACGAGATAAAGGCTGACGCTGCTGTTATTAAAGCATATTTAGGCGAGGAGGCATAAAGGTGATAGCGAGCATAGCGGCGCCTACTCTACCCAAGTTATTGAAGCAGAATTATGAGAAATACGGCGGCAAGAAAGTCGCCATGAGGGTTAAGGAGTTTGGCATCTGGCAGACTTATACCTGGAAGGACTACTACCAGAAAGTTAAACACTTCTCACTGGGGTTAATAAGTCTGGGATTGGAGGCAGGTGATAAGGTCGCCATCTTGGGTGAGAACAAGCCTCAGTGGTATTGGGCAGAACTGGCAGTTCAGGCGGCTGGTGGGGTTGTCATCGGTATTTTTACCGATTGTATGCCACACGAGGTGAAATTCTATGTTGAGCACTCAGATTCCAAATTTGTGATAGCCCATGACCAGGAGCAGGTGGACAAGCTGCTTCAAATCAAAGAGGAGTTGCCACTGCTCAAGAAAGTCATCTACTGGGACCCCAAAGGTGTATGGAACTATGAGGACCCTATCCTGATTAGCTTCGACAAAGTTATTGAACTGGGCAAGGAATATGAGGAGCATCACCCCGGGGTGTTTGAGGAAAACGTGGAGCGAGGCAGTGGAGAGGACTTAGCCGTTTTTTGCTATACCTCAGGCACTACTGGTTTGCCCAAGGCAGCGATGTTAAAGCATAACGCTGCGATTCAAGCCGGTCGCTCCTGGTGGAATGTGGACCGATGGCGCGAAGATGAGCAGTATGTCTCCTTTTTGCCACCAGCCTGGATTACGGAGCAAGGGTTGGGCATTGCCGGTTCGCTGGTTTCAGGAATGGAAGTCAGCTTCCCCGAGGAGCCAGAGACAGTCCAGGAAAATATCCGGGAAATTGGAGCCCAGATTCTCTTCTGGGGACCGCGTAATTGGGAAAGCGTTAACCGGCTGATTCAAGCCAAGATAATCGACACCACCTGGTTTAATCGTTTCCTGTATCATCTTTTCTTACCTGTAGGCTACAAGGTCACCGATTTACAGGCAGCCAGGCACAAGGTGAACTGGTTTTGGCGGCTCCTCTATTCTGTGGCTCAGTGGATGGTATTTAGGGATCTGAGAGATAAGGTGGGGCTGTCCAAAATCAGGGCTGCTTATACGGCAGCAGCACCCATTAGCCCCGATGTTATTCGCTTTTTTAGAGCCATTGGTGTCAATATCAAGCAGCTCTACGGTGGTTCAGAACAGGGGCTGGTTACTCTCCACCGGGGTGATGATGTGAGACCTGAGACATCAGGACCGGTGATGCCCGGCGTTGAAGTCAGATTGTCCGAAGATGGCGAGATAATAGTTAAGGGTGAGAATTTGTTCTCCGGGTACTATAAGAGTCCTGAGGCGACGCAGGAGAAGCTGAAAAGCGGGTGGTACTACACTGGCGACTTCGGGCATATCACTGAAGATGGTCACCTCATCGTTATGGACAGGATGAGCGACTTAAGACAATTAAGCGGAGGGCAGATGTTCTCGCCGCAGTATGCCGAAATCAGGCTTAGATTCAGCCCCTACATAAAGGATGCACTTGCCGTGGGTGCGGAGGACAAGGCTTACGTTAGTGCTATTGTTAATATAGATATAGACAACGTTGGTCGCTGGGCTGAAGCCAGGCGTATCGCTTATACCACTTTCACTGACCTGTCTCAGAAACCGGAGGTAATAGACCTGATACGTAAAGAAATTCAGAGGATAAACAGGACGTTACCTGAATGGGCACGGATAAAGAAGTTTGCTAACCTGCACCGTGAATTTGACGCAGATGAGGCTGAACTTACCAGAACGCGGAAGATAAAGCGAACTTTTGTTGAAGAGCGCTACAAGGATTTGATAGATGCGATATATAGTGGTGCTGTGGAGATGGCTGTGGAGGCGCCGATTACATACCGCGATGGCAGGAAAGGTACCATAAAAACTGCCATCAAAATCAATTCCGTGGAGCAGCCGTAGGTGGAAGCAGTACTTCAATACATAGCTAATGGATTGATGGTGGGTGGGGTATATGCACTTATCGCCCTGGGCATAGTGCTGATTTATAAGTCAACCGGTGTTTTCAACTTTGCCATCGGGCAAATGATGATGTTCGGCGCCTTTTTCTTCTGGATGTCTACCGACCGATTTGGGCTGCCTATATGGGTCAGTCTACTACTTAGTTTAGCTGGCAGTGTGGTTGTTGCGTTGCTAATAGACCGTTTCACCATGCGACCGCTAATAGGTCAGCCCGTGCTCAGTTCGGTTCTGGTAACATTAGCTCTGGTTTACTTCTTAAACGGCGTGGCAATAGGGATATGGGGTGCCTACCAGTACAAACTTGCCGAGTTCTTGCCTGGAGCCCCGGTCTCCATTGGCGGGGTTGTTTTCTCCCACGACCTTCTATGGTCATTCTTTCTAGCTATGGCTCTCTTTGTCCTGCTGTACCTGTTCTACCAGCGGACCCGGATGGGGCTGGCAATGCGGGCTACAGCCGAGAGCCACCAGATAGCTCAAGCAAGAGGCATAAACGTCAGGACCATCTTCAGCCTGAGCTGGGCTTTATGTGGCTTGATAGCTGCTGTGTGTGGCATGCTTCTAGCCTATCGGCTTGGTGTGAGCCAGTTTCTGTCTCTGGTCGGGCTGAAAGCATTTCCCGCCGTCCTGTTCGGTGGGCTAGACTCCATTGGTGGTGCCCTGATAGGAGGGCTGACAGTTGGCTTGCTGGAAAACCTGGCTGGTGGGCTGATTGCCCCGTGGCTTATGGAGATAACCCCGTATATTATTTTGCTCTTGGTGCTGATTTTGCGGCCTGAAGGGCTCTTTGGACTTAAGAGGATAGAGAGGATATAGCATGGCGGTAGCACGTCCTTGCGGCACTTATGATGAAAGCTATTCCCAGGATATGGCGATTGTCCGTACCCGCCTGCAGTGGATACTATTGATAGCTGGGCTTGTTTTTCTGTTCAGCTTACCGTTATTTTTGCCCGGTCGCTGGTTGAATTTGCTCAATCTTATCGGCATCAGCCTGATAGCTGTGCATGGGCTTAATATACTCACCGGGTATTGCGGTCAGATTTCCCTGGGGCAGGCAGCGTTTATGGCGGTAGGGGCATATACCTCTGGTGTGCTTACAGCAAAACTGGGGTTCTCTTTTTGGGCTGCCTTACCCTGCGCTGCTCTTAGTGCTGGAATAATCGGTCTGATTTTCGGTCTACCTTCGCTGAGGGTTAAAGGCTTCTACCTGGCTATGGCGACTCTGGCGGCGCAGTTCATAATTCCGGCTCTCATCGCTCACCCGTTGGAGGGGATTACCAATGGAGTGCGGAGCTTGGTAGTGCCAGTGCCAAAGATAGGGGAGACAGCTTTCAGTTCACCACAAAGTATGTTTGGCATCATTATGCCGATAGCGGTGTTAATGACCTTTTTCGCCAAAAACCTGGTCAGAACTGGAGTGGGCAGGGCATTTATTGCCATCCGGGACAACGACCTGGCTGCTGAAGTGCAGGGGGTGAACGTTTTCGGTTATAAGCTGCTTGCCTTCTTTATCTGCTCGGTATATGCCGGTGTTGCCGGCTGTCTCTGGGCACACTGGATGCGAGCCATAAACCCAGACCATTTCACCCTGATGGACTCAATCTGGTATGTTGGCATGATGATTGTCGGTGGTATGGGTAGTACCGCCGGTGCTGTCTTCGGCGTGGCTTTTTTGCGGGTCCTGGACGAGCTGACCAAGGAACTGGTGATGTGGCTATCGGGGATCTTCGTAGCCTGGGGAGCCTTTCTCCAGGCAGCTCTGGGTCCCATAGTATATGGGTTGGTAATCATCCTGTTTATAATTTTTGAACCTAGGGGGTTGGCGCACAGGTGGGAGGTTTTCAAGGCTTCCTATCGGCTTCGTCCCTTTGCCTATTAAGAGTTTGGATGGTCTAACAGTCCAATGTCTGGGGGATCAAGATTGTATTAAGGAGGAGGGGGTGAGACATGGAAGGATGAGAAAAGATTTGAGCTAGATGCTGATTGAATTCAAGCGAGAAGGAGGTGTGACTTGAACAAGAGAAATTTCAGGATAATGAGCGCGATGGTTTTGGCTTTGGCATTGGTGTTAATGCCGGTCTTCGGCTGTGCCAAACCAGCAGCACCACCGCCGGCGGTCAAGCCAGACAAGGTCATCATTCATCACTTTGGTGATCTCAGTGGACCCTATGCTCCTATCACAGCGCCTTTGATTCATGGGTTCGCAGATTTTGTGGAATGGTTTAATGCAGAAGGCGGCATTGATGGGGTACCGGTAGACCAGATGTTCCGGGACACCGGGGGTAAGCTGGATGCCGCTCTAGCAGCTTATGCCGCTTTCAAGGAATCGAAACCCTATCCCATTGTCATGCTGCTGTACGGGTCAGCGGAATCGGAAGCGCTAAAGGAGCGGTTTATAGAAGATAAGATATTTTGTTTTACCAATAGCTCATCGCCAACGGCAATCTATCCACCTGGGTATGAGTTTGCCACTATCCCGTCCTACTGTGATTCCTTTGGTGCTTTTATCGATTGGGTGACAGAGGTCTGGGCTAAGAAGACGGGACAAAAGGTAAAGCTGGCTATTCTTACCTGGGACAGTACCTATGGACGGGCAATAATGGTGGGTGAGGTTCGGCAGTATGCGGAGAGCAAGGGTGTTGAGATTGTGGCTGAGGAAGTCTTTGGTTTGAGAGATATGGATGTATCTACACAGTTGACCACAATAAAAGCTGC
>DTZC01000158.1 GCA_012961565.1 Dehalococcoidia bacterium | reverse complement strand
TTCTTATCGGTGATAAAAGCCAAAGCCTGCCGCCGGGAAGCAAGACTACCTTCTTTTCCCAAGGTAATCATTTTCTCCGTCAGGCTGCGAACCTCCTTTGCCTTAGCTTCAGTGGTGACAATTTTTTCGTATCTAAGCAAATCAGCCACCAGATTGCGATATAACGCCCAACGGTGTCCTGTGGGTCTACCGAGCTTTCGTCCAGCTATTTGGTGTCTCAATCTGTAGCCTTTCCTTCGCTACTTGAGTCCTCTTCAGCCTTCCGCGCGGCTGATGTTTTCCTTTTCTTTTCCTCCCTCTTCTTAGCTTCAGGGGTAAAGGGTAGGTCCAATGCTTTCAAAGCTGTCTCTACCTCTTCCCTCGACTTGGTGCCGAAGCCAGCTAAAGCACATAGTCCGTCTAAGCCTTTTTCCAGAATTTGGCCCAGCGTGGTAATACCACCTCTTCTTAAGCTGTTATAAGTATGTGTCGACAGGTTCAACTTCTCCAGGGGCATTAGGTACTGTTCGGATGGGATTAGCCGCTGCCATACTATTTCCGCTCCTTCCTCAGCGACCACTTTAGCCAATTCCCGAAAACAGGCAAACTGCTCTATCAGTATAGCTGCACCTTGACTGACCGCCTCTATTGGAGATAAAGTGGCATCAGTCCAGACCTCCAAGATGAGCTTCTCTTGGTTACTCTTTTCCCTGAGCCCGCTAGGTTCCACTGAATAATTGACCTTACGTATTGGGGTGAAAATAGCATCTATTGGGATTGCCCCAATGGGCAAACCATCAGTGGAACTGCCCGGCAGATAGCCTCTACCGACCTCGACATTGAATTCAACGGTTAGCTTAGCCTCTGGGGAATCCAGGGTAGCTAAGTGGAGTTCGGGGTTAACGATTTCAAAGTCCGCTGGTGTTTTGATATCACCAGCACAGACCTGTCCCTCTCCCTCGACCTCCAGTCTTAACCTACCGGAGCGCTGGGCAAGATGTCGGAATCGTATTTCTTTGACATTTAATAGGAAATCTATGGTGTCCTCTTTAACGTGAGGGATTGTTGAGAATTCATGCTGGATACCTTCGATGAGGACCCAGGTTACTGCCGCGCCAGGTAGGGAGCTAAGGAGGACACGGCGTAAGCTATTTCCCAGCGTAACTCCGAAGCCTTTCTCCAGTGGTTCAGCAACAAAACGACCGTAAACTTCAGTGCTTTCAACGCATTCTACTTTTGGTAAAGTCAAACTAGCCAAATAGACCACCTCAACGTGAGTAGTATTCAACAATAGCTTTCTCGTCAAACTTAACTTCGATATCGGCAGCGACTGGCAGGCTCTGAACTCGGCCGACCGTTTTTTCCTTGTCTAGAAGCAACCAGCTAGGGACAATTCTATCCTCAATTTCTTTGACTAGGATTTTGTAATATTCGGTGCGAGTGCTGCCTTCCCGCCAGGAGATGACATCACCAGGCTTTACCAGGCAGGACGGGATATTAGTCTTGCGTCCATTTAGCAGAAAGTGACCATGTCTTACCAATTGTCTTGCCTGAGCGCGGGAGCTTGCAAAGCCCAAGCGGTAGACCACGTTATCTAGGCGCCTTTCCAGCAGGACCAGCAAATTCTCGCCCGTTACACCTGGTAGTCTTTCTGCCTCGGCGAAAAATTTGCGGAACTGTCGCTCCAAAACCCCGTAGGTGTAACGTGCCTTTTGCTTCTCCTGCAATTGAAGCCCGCGGTCAGACTTCTTTGTGCGCCGCCTTGCTGTAATCCTGTAGCCGGGTGGGGTGTTTCTACGCTCAAGAGCGCATTTGGAAGTATAACACCTATCTCCCTTGAGCATTAGCTTTTCGCCTACCCGGCGGCATAAGCGACAAACAGCCTCTGTGTATCGTGCCATTTCTAGACTCGCCTCCTTTTGCGGGGTCGACAACCGTTGTGCGGAACTGGTGTCACGTCCCTTATACCTGTAACCAGAATGCCTGAAGCTTGAATGGCTCTGATTGCCGCTTCACGACCGCTTCCGGGACCACGGATAAATACTTCGACTTGTCGTAATCCGTGCTCCTTAGCCTTCTGAGCTGCTACTTGAGCTGCTAATTGGGCAGCATAGGGGGTACCCTTTCGCGAGCCTTTGAATCCTGCAGTGCCGGAGCTTCCCCAAGCGATAACATTACCTTTGGTGTCGGTGAGAGTTACTATGGTATTATTGAAAGTCGACTGGATATAAGCCTTGCCTTCAGTAATATGCTTGCGCTCTCGCCTTCGTATTCCAGGTTTCCTTCTCTTAGGCATACCCTCTTCTCTACTCCTTTACTTCTTCGCCATTCCACGTTTTTGACCGCGACCGGCTACAGTTTTCCGAGGACCACGCTTGGTTCTGGCATTAGTTCGAGTTCGTTGCCCTCGGACGGGCAGGCCTCGGCGGTGCCTCAGTCCCCGATAACTACCGATTTCAATAAGCCGCTTGATATTAAGATTGACTTCTTTACGGAGTTCGCCCTCCACCTTATACTCTTTGTCTATGACCTCTCGGATGAGGCTAATCTCCCGCTCGCTCAACTCTTTTACTTTGGTGTTAGGATTGACCTCACAGGAAGCTAGAATCTTACGGCTTAATGTGGGACCGATGCCGTAGATGTACTGGAGTGAGACGGCAATCTTCTTGTCTTTTGGGATGTCAACACCAGCAATACGTGCCATGGCTCATGCTCTTAAAGGCTAGCCCTGCCGCTGCTTATGTTTAGGATTTTGGCAGATGACCCGGACTACCCCGTGTCGTCTTATAATCTTGCATTTGTCACAACGGCGTCTAACAGAAGACCTTACTTTCATACTAAACTACCTTCTCGCTACAAAAACCCTATAATAATAAACCTTTGTCTATGAATATGTCAAAACCTGATTGGCTCAATAACTCGTCCAGTTCGCAGCTTACCTGAATCTATAGGTAATCCTGCCTCGACTCAAGTCGTAAGGTGAGAGTTCTACCAGGACTCTGTCGGCTGGCAGAATCCTGATATAGTGTTTCCTCATTCTTCCCGAAATGTGAGCCAGAACCTCATGTCCGTTGGCTAGTTCCACACGGAATGTGGCATTGGGTAAAGATTCGATTACCGTACCCTCCACTTCAATAGTCTCTTTTTTTGGCATATCACCTATATTATAGTAGAGTTAGTATCT
>DTZC01000157.1 GCA_012961565.1 Dehalococcoidia bacterium | reverse complement strand
TACCGAGAGGTCGTGGGCGATGAACAAATAGGCAAGCCCGTACTTCTGTTGAATATCAACCATCAGATTCAAAATCTGGGCTTGTATTGACACATCTAGGGCGCTCACCGGCTCATCAGCAATGATAAGCTTTGGGTTTACAGCTAGAGCGCGGGCGATGCCAATTCGTTGTTTCTGCCCGCCACTGAACTCGTGGGGGTAAAGCATAACCTGCTTTGGTTCCAGCCCCACCTGCCTCATCAGCTCAGCTACCTTCTCAGCCCGCATCTTTTCATCGCCGATATTGTGTATCACCAAGGGTTCGCAAATAGAATCGCCAACAGTCATCCTGGGGTCTAGAGAGGCATCGGGGTTCTGAAATATTATTTGAATTTCCCGCCTCAACTGCTTGAGCCCTTTCTTGTCCAGCTTGGCGATGTCCTTACCCTGATACAGGATTTCACCGCTGGTCGGTTCCTCCAGCCGGGGTAATGTTCTAGCCAGCGTTGATTTTCCACATCCAGACTCACCTACCAACCCGAGAATCTCCCCTTTGTTAATCTCAAAAGTGACCCCGTCGACAGCTTTTATGTCACCTACATGTCGGGAGAACAAGCCGGCTGTTACCGGGTAGTACTTCCTGACGTTCTTTACCTGTAGAAGTTTATGATTGAGCATTCTCCTTATCCATAGAGGTGGCAACTCACTTTGTGCTCCCCGGAGACTGCAACCCGTGGTGGTTGCTGCTGGCTGCAGATTGCCATTGCTCTGTCACATCTAGGGTGGAAGGCACAGCCTGGAGGCATTTCCAGCGGGTCGGGAGTTGTGCCTGGAATCGATGCCAGCTTGTCTGTTGCTTTAGAAACATCGGGCAAACATGCGATGAGACCAGCAGTGTAAGGATGCTTGGGGTTGCTAATTATCTCGGATACCGGTGCTGTCTCGACATCTTTCCCACCATACATAACGACTGCCCTGTCTCCTATCTCAGCTACCACTGCCAGGTCGTGGGTGATGAAAAGGAGCGACATCTGCCTTTTTGCCTTGAGTTCACGAAAAGTGTCAAGGATTTGAGCCTTTATAGTGACATCTACAGCAGTTGTCGGCTCGTCAGCAATGAGGATTTTGGGGTCGCAGGACAAGCTCATAGCTATAAGTGCTCTCTGTTTCATACCGCCCGATAGCTGGTGAGGATAATAGTTCATGACCCTTTCTACAGAGGGTATGCCCATTTCGGCAAGCAATTCCACGGCTCGCCTTCGCGCCTCTTTGTAATTCAGCGGACGGTGGAGCTTTATCTGCTCTATTATCTGGTCACCTACGGTCAATACCGGGTTGAGGGCAGACTGTGCTTCTTGAAAGACGATGGCAATATCGTTACCTCTTATTTTACGGAGTTGCCTTGAGGAGCATTGAACCAAGTCAAGCCCATCATAGTTTATCTGACCGCAGACTATTCTGCCCGGTGGGCTGTCAATCAAGCCCAGGATAGACAGGGCGGTGACTGTCTTGCCGCAGCCAGATTCTCCATCCAGACAAAGGCATTCACCCTTTTTCAGGTCAAAGCTAACACCATCTACAGCTCTGACCACGCCACGTCGGGTGAAAAAGTATGTCTTCAAATTATTGACCTTTAAGACCACATTATCCATTTCAACGTTGCCAGCGAAGTGCGAGGGTCCTGGAGACTGTTCGGCTGCTCGCTGGTGGTGATGAGTTGCATTCATATTTGACTCTTGGGGTCAAAAGCATCTCTGAGTCCATCACCCAGGAAATTGAAAGCCAGGACGGTCAGGAAAAGCATTATGCCTGGCTCTACAGCCACCCACCAGGCAGTGTCTAGGCTGTGCTGTCCGGCTTCTAGGATTATCCCCCAGCTGGGTACCGTGGGGTCACCCAAGCCGATAAAACTCAGGGCAGCTTCAGCCAGTATCACCCCGGGAATAGAGAGAGTAGCTATGACTATAATTAGGCTGATGACATTGGGTATCAGGTGGCGGAAGACAACCCTGTTGTCACTGGCACCTAGAGCTCTGGCCGCCAGGACAAATTCCCGCGTCCTCAGCGATAGAGATTCGCTTCTCACCATCCTGGCAGTACCTGTCCAGCCAGTCAACCCGATGGCAAGTATTATGAAAATCAGACTGGGACCGAAGATAAAGACTATGAGCACCAGCAGCAAGAAGAAGGGAAAGGTCATCATAATGTCGGTAAACCTCATCATCACGTTATCCACCCAGCCGCCGAAGTAGGCTGACAGGACACCTATAATAGTGCCCAGAATTATGGCAATGCCGGTTGCAATCAGTCCCACAAATAGGGATACCCGGGCCCCGGAAACTATCATGGCCAGCATATCACGCCCCTTGCTGTCCGTGCCCAATGGGTGTTTCCAAGTGCCGGCGACTTTTTTGGTGATAAACTCACCAGTTTCGATGTTATAGACGGATTGCTCAACGGTGAAACCTACAGGCGGCAAGTTCTTTTCCTCAAAATTTACCTCTGTGGGGTCTAGGGTAAGGAAGGGTCCGATCAGAGCCAGCAGGACTAGGAACACAATGAAAGCTAAGCCACAGGTAGCCAGTCTGTTGCGGTGTGTCCTTTCCCAGTAATAGCTAACGAGCCGCATGTTGCTATGCCAGAAATGCCGGAGCTTTATTATCGTGTCTTCCAGCCCTTTAATCATATCTTATCCTAGGGTCGAGGTAAGTATAGATGATATCAGTGACCAGATTGACCAGCAGGACGACCAGCGTCCCGATGAGAGTAACAGCTACCACCACCGGATAGTCGTTAGCAAAGATAGCCTTGAACGATATTTGTCCCAGTCCAGGAATACCGAAGACTATCTCGGTCAAGTAAGCACCTCCGAAGACAATACTGCCCAGGTCAAACAGAATGATGGTAACCAAAGGTAACAAAGCATTTCTGAAAACGTGCTTCCCGATGACAATTCGTTCTGGCAGCCCCTTAGCCCGGGCGGTGGTAACGAACACCTTTCTCAAATTGTCGAGCATAGCTGACCTGGTATATCTTACGTAGGCTGCCAGCATACCTGTGCCCAGCGTGATAACTGGCAGCACCAGCGCCTTCAAGTTCTCGATAGAGAACAGCGGCAGAGTGGTATCATAGTAAGTCTTGAACAGCCCCAGTTTAACCGAGAAAATCAGGATGAGCATGACACCGAGCCAGAAATTGGGGATAGATATACCTATGAATGAGAGAAAGGTAAAGGTATAGTCAGCTTTGGTGTATTGCTTGACCGCGGAGTAGATGCCAATCAGAATACCAAGAAAGGCAGCAAACAGGCTGCTCAATAATATGAGTTGAAAGGAGTAAATCCAGTGCTTCTTAATCAGTTCGATCACCGGCATCGAGGTGCTGAACGACCAGCCCCAGTTCCCGCGGAACAGATTGGTCATGTAATCTGTATACTGCTCCCATATCGGTCTATCGACACCATACCTTGCCTCGATGGCGGCAATCACCTGGGTTACATCCTGACCGCTGGCAGCTAGATTAGCCAGGTATCTGTCAGCTGGCGAACTAGGACCGACCCTGACTAGGATAAAGGTGACGGTCAATATGCCCCAGGCAATAATTATCGAGTAGAACAGCCTTCTGATAATGTAGTCTCTAAGCCAGCTCTTTCTCATGGGACTAAGGACTGAGATGAATCGCCTGTCTTTTTGCCCTCACCCGCAGGGATTCTCTGCCTGTGGAGGTAAAGCAGGCGGGCGAAGAGCTATTCAAAATACCACAGATGATAGTTATAGCCCATGTTTATGCCGGGCTCGATACCCTTGACGTTCTTCTGGAAGCCGTGGTTAGCTCTGTGGAAAACTAGGAAATTGACCGGCTGCTCCTGAGACAGCAGCCGTGATAGTTCGGCGTAAATCTGCCGCCTCGCCTCCTTGTCCAGTGCTTCCTTTGACTTGGCACGCTTGAACAATTCGTCCACTTCAGGGTTGGAGTACCCCATGAAGTTGAGACCGCCGTGGCTGGCAAAGAAAACATAGCTTCCAGATGGTTGCAGCAGGTCAGTGTTAAATCCAATCACCAGCAGGTCCCAGGGCTCCCGGCTCACTGCCTCGGGACCATTATTGTACCTGGGCTCCTGGTCTGTATTTGGCACTTTGTTCATGACATATTGTCGCAGAAGGGTTTCCCATGGCATCAGCTTAATCTCGACCTCTATCCCCAACTCCAGCAGCTCTTTGCGCACCAGAAAGGCGATGTCTTCTGCCGGTTTACTCCCGGTGTTGACTGCTAGTATCAGGTGAAGGGGGCTGCCATCCTTGTTGGTAACCTTTATGGTTTCGTCTTCCTTCTTGATACCATATCCTTTGTGATAAAGCAGCTCAGCTGCTTTCTTCTTGTCGTACAGTGAGCCAACTCCATATTGGACGAGCCCTTCGTCGGTAAACCAGGGAGAGGTCTGCGGGATGAAACTAAAGGCGGGCTCAGCAAAGCCAAGGAGGATTGCCTGGCTGATTGTCTGCTTATTTATTGCCATCGACAGGGCTTGTCTCACCGTCTTGTCCTTAAGCCCCTCCCAGCCATTAGCCCGCTGGTTGTAAGCCAGCAAGGTGTAACCCCGGGTGGGTACGGTATATACCTTGATGTGTGGCAGGTTCCGGAACTTGTTGGCTTGCTCCGGCTCAATCCCGGTATAGGTTATATCTCCTGCCTCCAGGGCTGCCTGTCTGGTAGCCGAAGTACCAAATATCTTGATGACATATTGCTCAAAATACGGTGCCCCAACGTCTTTGCCCAGATAGTAGTCAGGGTTTCGCTCCACTACGAACCTGTCGTTCCTTATCCATTCCTTGAACCGATATGGACCAAGGTTGCCGGTGTAGGTCAAATTGTTGAACTCTGGGGCTTGAGTAAAGGCTTCGACATCTCCCTCGTAGTTCACGGCTATGTATTTGGGGTAAGGGGTCAGGTCATAAATGGTATAAACAAATTCCGGGTCAACTGTCTGGCGGGTGATGGTAAAGGTGGTAGCATCCACCACTTCTGGTGTAACGAAGACAGTTTCACCGTTTACTTCTTCCTGCCAGTCACCTTTATAGGGGTAGTTCAGCCAATCGGAGAACATAAGGTTTTTCAAGGTGTACACATAGTCTTCGGCGGTGACCGGCGAGCCGTTGCTCCATTTGAGGTCATCTCTGATGGTAATAGTATAAACCAGGCCATCTGGCGATACTTCCACGTCCTTGGCGAGACAGCGCAACTGAATGTTGAACTCGTTGTCATAAGTTGCCAGCGAGTCAAGCGTATGCCCGACATAGCTGAAGGAGGTAGCATCAGCAGCCAGGATCCAGTTCAGAGTCTCGGCATCGCCGCCCGATTGACCCTCGATGAAGATGCCCTTGACTGTGGCCATCCCTGTCGTTCCAGTATCGCTAACTTCACTCTTGGCACAGCCAGCCAGCGTGATACTCGAAGCCAATACTAGGACTATAAAGACTAGCAACTTTCTCATATATCTACCTTTCTACATTTCGTTTTGCTGTGGCAGCACGGGGCTTTATTGCTGTTTTTCGGGGTCTGCATGTCCTCAGTTTTGCCTGCTGCTTTATTGCCTTGCTCCACTTGAAGCGATTCAAATTGAGGAAGCCCTTATTTCCCATAAAACGCCGCTCTTAGATAAACCGCTCCTTTAGCTGAATGATTACTTTGTCAACGCTGCTATCGCTTTCCGAGCTGATGTGCCTGATAATCTCATCGACTTTTTGATGCTTATGGGCATCGTAAAGGTCATCCAACTTTTCATAGTAGCCAGCCCTTCTGCCCAACTTAAAGTTGAGCCTTTCCCGTGGTGGCAGTGACAGGTACCGCTGTATAATAGCCAGGCATGCTGGCTTAGCCTCGGGGAATTTGCCTTCCACCTCAGGCAAGAGATTCAATATGTGGTCACTCTTAAGCTCGCTGGTAACCTCAAGCTTTTCAATAAGGCTGCCGATTTCCTCAACTACCTCGTCCTCGGTCTGGAGTTCGAAATCGCCAGCTTCTACTTTCGACCACAGAGGCACACCAGGACGGATGTGGAGGCTGCGTAATCTGATAAAATCAGGGTTGATTTCATTCAAGACCATTGCTGTCCCGCTTATGTGCTCCGTCGTCATTTTCCTACCACCGAGTCCGGGTATCACGTACTCGCACAGCGAAATACCGGCCTGCCTCACTTTGCTGCCACCTATTATGTGTTCCTCAGCGGTAACCCCCTTTTCCATATAATTGAGCACCAGATTGGAACCGCTTTCAAGCCCTATGTGCAATCGGGTCAGCCCGGCTTCTTTTAGCTGTTCCAGCTCTTCCAGGGACTTTTTAGCTGCAGTCTTGGAGCGGGCATACGAGGTTATCCGGGTCAGTTCAGAAAAAGTCTGTTTCAAGAAGGAGACCACTTTAACCAAGTCGGCGGTTCTCATTATGAGGGTATTGGCATCTTGAAGGAAGGCAAATTCGCCTCCGGCCCAAAGCCACAGGGCTACATTACAGACACTGGCGTTATGTTGATATCTGTTGTAAATTGTAGCTGCTACATCTCTGAGCCGGCCACCGTAACCAGTTCTCCAAGCGAGTTCCCTTATCTCCTCGGCAATAGCCCTAGCGGTCTCTATATCCTTGATTACATCATCTGCTGACCTGAGTTCGAACTTCTGCCCTTTGTAAACCGGGCAAAACTGACAGCGGTTCCAGGGGCAGTTCCTTGTCGCCCTTATCAACAGAGAATATGCTTCGCTGGGTGGTCTTATAGGGCCCAATTCGAAGGAATAGTCTGTAAGCCTCTGAATCATCATACCGCTCTCTAAATTATATCCTTTGAGCTAATCCGCAGCAATGTTTGCTTGCCACTGTATTCCTGTCCACCGGGCTGTTTTCTGGTAGAGCGCTGCTACCTGGGTCAATGGTAGCTGAGCACTTTAACTCCGTTGGTATAACCATCATTATTGCAATTAGTATTGAAGACGGGTAATATGAGACGGGAGATGGGAATGGAACAGCTTTGGGCGCCCTGGCGGATTGAATACATATTGCAGCCTGACAGAAGCGGCTGCTTTCTTTGCCAGAAGCCAAGAGAGAATAACGATGAGTCAAATCTCGTCCTTCACCGGGGCAGGAGTAACTTCATATTGTTGAACAGCTTCCCCTATAATCCAGGACATCTGATGGTTGCGCCTTATCGCCATGTGGGTTACCTGGAGGAACTCACTGATGCCGAGGCCAAAGAGCACTTCGATATGGTGAAGCTAAGCATCAAGTTACTGAACCAGGTGGTAAAACCGACCGGTTTTAATATCGGCATGAATCTGGGCAAGGTGGCGGGAGCTGGCGTAGACAACCATCTTCATACCCACATAGTCCCACGCTGGCAAGGCGATACCAATTTCATGCCCATAATTTCTAATACCAAAGTGCTACCAGAAGCGCTGAAGGCAACTTACCATAAGTTGAAGCAGGGCTTACCTGACGTACTCTAGCCAGTATCATTCAGCAGCTCTGGGATAAGAGCCGAGAACTTTGATGAAACTGGTCTTGTGCTCCAGCTCTCTGAGGGCTTCCTGGCTTAAAGTATCACTGATGTGCCCTTCGAAATCCACGTAGAATATGTACTCCCAGGGCTTGATCCTGCTGGGTCTTGACTCCAGTTTCGTCAAGTTTATGCCTCTGGTGGCGAAAACACCGAGGCAAGCATATAGAGCACCGGGGACGTTCTTGGTGCCGAATACCAGGGAGGTCTTGCTTTTGGGGGCTGGTCCAGCCTCGCTCCTTGAGATTGCCAGGAATCTGGTGTAATTATTGACATTGGTCTCGATATTCTCTGCCAGGATTTGTAAGTCGTAAAGCTGGGCAGCTCGTCTGCTAGCCACAGCAGCATAGCCATGCAGTTGTTCCTCACATATCCTCTTGGCACTGCCGGCAGTATCATAAGTGGGCACGATTTCAACTCCCAGCCTCTTCAGGAATTCCTCGCACTGGGCTAAAGCTTGCGGGTGCGAATAGACTACCCTTATCCCGTCCAGGCTTTCCCCTGGTAAAGCCATCAAGCAGTGGCTTATTCTGAGATTGATTTCACCAAAAATATTCAGGGGATAGCTTAGCAGTAGGTCGTAGGTCTCATTGATACTGCCTGCCTGGGAATTCTCAACGGGAACGATGCCGAAATCAACGCGGCTTTCCTGCACTGCTGCAAAGACATCACTCAAATATCGCACAGGGAAAAGCTCAGCATCACCAAAGAGCGTAATCACGGCATCTTCGCTGAATGCTCCTCTCTCACCCTGAAAAGCGACTTTAACCATTTCCCTTCGATGTCCCAAATCAGCTGCTAGCCAGCTCCTGCCGCAATGCCTCTTCGCTCTCTGTAGTGGTCAAAGCGATAATGCGGTCATTGGCTCGCAGGACAGTATCACCAGTGGGCACGAGCGGTTTCTCCCCGTTACGTATCAACAAGGTCAAAATAGAGTCGGAAGGCAGCGACAGCTCCTTGATTGACTTGCCCACACATGTTGCCCCCTCCAGTATTTTGACCTCAACCACCTCCATTTTCTCTTCCCCCATGGACAGGAGGCGAATCAGTGGGTGTGTAGGTATCTTCTCCTCAATATGCTCCAAAATGAGATTGGTAACACTGATAGGGCAATCGACACCTAACTTCCTGAAGATTTCCTCGTTTTTGGGGTCATTGACCCTGGCGATAGTCCTGGGAACACCGAATTTATATTTTGCCACCTGACAAGCTACCAGGTTATCTTCGTCCTCGTTTGTAGCTGCAATGAAAACTTCAGCTCGGGATGTCCCAGCTTCTGTTAGAGTTGACACCTCACAGCCGTCACCTCTAACACAGACACTCCCCAGCTCATCTTCAAAGGCTTCACATTTCTTGGCATCCTTGTCCAGTACCAGCACTTCGTGCCCTTCTCTGAGCAATGCTTTGCATAAATAATAACCGACACTGCCTCCGCCAACGATAATTATGTACATGCTTCAGTCCCCCTTCACGTTGTCAGCAATACATCTTTCAGCAACTGTGCAAAGATAGTCGTTGGGCTAAAGGCTTCGATTCCGAGGGCTTCATAGATCTCCTTACGCAACGGGTCGTATATGCGACAGACTACTCTGGGAACATTAAAAATGTGTTTGGCGATTTGAGCTGCCATGACGTTGCGGTTGTCTCCCTGGGTCACTGCCACAAATGCGTCAGCCTCTCCGACGCCTGCTCTTCTCAACACCTCCTCATCGGTCCCGTCACCGACGAGTGCTGTACCGCCAAAATTCCCTGGCAGTCGTCTAAAGCTATGGGAATCTATATCTAGAACAGTCACCTTATGCCCTTCAGCGTCTAGCAGGCTAGCTAGCTGTGCTCCAACTCGGCCACATCCCATTATAACCACATTCATGACCTCTACCTCAATGTACCGGTTCCCGGAGTAGCAGGACACGGCAAGGCGCTTCTTCCAAGACGTACGGTATTGCTCTGCCCAGACTGAAAACGCCGAAACGCTTCTTATAGGTGATGCTCATCAGAATTAAATCGACATCTCTTTCCATGGCTTCGTCCACAATAGCAGGACCCGCTTCTCGAGCCTGAATTAAGTCAGTCTCAACCTCATAGTCACGGTCAGCCGCGATATCCTCGGCTTGTGTTAACACCTTTTCCGCCTTCTCTACCTCCGGTTCTATCACCGCATCCAAGGGTAAGCTGCGCTTTACCTCGATTATATAAACGACGTAGACTTCTGCCTTCGATCTCTTAGCTAAATTACAGGCTAGCTTAACTGCCTCTTCATCAGCGCTGGTGCCGCCTACGGCAACCAATATTCTGTTGAGTCTCATTGGTCTGCCCTTATCGCTAGCAACGGTGTTTGATACGCATTATAGCCCGACCTTTTTCGCCATGCAATCACCTTTGCTCCCGCATAGAACTAGCTGGCTTGCTCACTATTTGACCCAGGGGCAGACGTCTTCTCCTGCGGAAAAGAAGGTAGATGGCAAGTCCTATAGCCATCCACGCTAAACCGACCCACCGGCTGTAGGGTTGGGTTAATATCACCACTGCCCATACCACCACAGTACCCAACAGCCCCAAAATGGCACTTATCGGCAGTTCGTGCTGTCTGAACCTAATGTTGCCGGCTAGTCTGAAGGGACGAGGTAAGTCTGGCCTTCTAATGCGCAGGTTTAGTATAGAAGCGTGGGCTATAAAAAACGAAAATAGAGAGCCGAAGGCGTACAACGCCCCCAGTTCAACAAACACAGTGGGGGCAAAGAAACCCGGGATGAGGATAGCCAGTGCTACGCCAGCAAAAAGAATAATCGAGATATAGGGGGTCTTGAATCGACTATGTACTGTCCCCAGAGCTGGTGGGATGAGCTGGTATCTCCCCAAAGAGAAAGCCAGCCGTGATATACCCATCAGTCCGGCATTGGTAGCTATGAATAGGATGCTGGCTGCCAGAACGGCTACCAGCCCCGGCAGCAGGTCACGCAGACCAGAGAATATCCAAGTGAGAACTATCACCACCTCAGCTTGACTGGAAAATCTGGAGGCTATTTCCTGTGGTGTAATGCCTGAGGAGATGCTGTGTGCGATTCCAGCCACGGGGTCGGTTGCCCAGGAAGTTACTAGCTCCTGCGGGCTCATGGCTGAAAGACCTACCGTTGAAACACCGCCGAACAAAATTAGGACCGTGATAATCATCAGGATAAGTGCCCTTGGCACTCTTATCGCCGGTCGCTTGGTCTCCTCAGCCATCTGTGACATTGTTTCAACCCCAGTGTAGGCTATAGCAGCCAGTGCTATCCCCAGAATCAGGTTCTCAGTGCTCGGCCAGTAAAAGGTAATGTGATTTACAAGTAAATCGAAATTAAATACTACCAGTAAGCCCAAAGCTATTATAAGTAGCTGGACTAGAAGGTCGAACACGGCTGCGGTCACGTTGAGGAAGGAGGTCTCTCTTATGCCGATGACATTGATAACCATGAGGAAGAAAATAATCCCCATTGATACCGCTGTGCTGAGGATGGCTGATTCCTTTAGAGGCGGCCAGAAATGTCCCAGATAGGGAGGAATTACGAATGCAGAGATGGCGATGGTCACTACGTAGCTTAACATCAGCGCCCAGCCAGAAATGAACCCGACCGAATCATTGAACCCATGACGGGCAAAGCTGGCTGAGCCGCCAGCCTCGGGGAACATGGCTGTACCTTCAGCATAGGTGAGCGCAGTGAAAATGAACAAAATTCCAGCTATAGCTAGAGCTATCGGTGTTGCCCCCATTGCCACCAGGGTGACAATCCCCAGGGCATAATAAATAGAAGAGCCGACATTACCATAACCAGCACTGAAAAGACCGGGGACACCGAGGGCTCGCTTTAAGGGGTGTGCCTTAACTCGAGGACGCCGAACAAACTTGTCACCTAGCTTGGGTTGCCAGTTGTTACGCACGGTTAATCGGTTTTTGCCCCCAATGCTGGCGAATTTTAGTCCTGTTCTTGCCCATTGTCAATAGGGCATTTTGACCTGCAATCCTTGTTAGCCAGAATGGTACAGTTGCCTCAGAAAAAACGGTTACCAAAAGGAGGCGGCTGGTCTCTGCACATTTCTCGGTTTTGTTGATGTTGGGCGGCTTGAGTATAATACAGCATGCAGGAATAGGATTCGGTATAGACAGGGGGTGATACAAATGGCTACACTACGCCGATACTGGGTAGTATCGCCAAACGTCAAGGAAGACAAGACAAAGGAGCAAAGGAGCGTAGAACGATGGAAGCAAGCAATCCTTCGGGATCGTGTGGCTATCATGGGCTGGGCACCTGACGACCATGATCACGGTCATGCAGTGGGGCCGAAGTTTGCCAATGAAGTCAAGAACGGTGATATTGTCTTGGTTGCCCGAAAGAAATGGAGGGAGCCTGAAGTAGTTGCTGTAGGCGTAGTTAGTAGCGACCTGAAGCGGGAGGGG
>DTZC01000156.1 GCA_012961565.1 Dehalococcoidia bacterium | reverse complement strand
CATCATAGCTGAGGATGTAGAGGGTGAAGCCTTGGCTACGCTGGTAGTGAATAAGCTCAGAGGAACGCTCAATTGTCTGGCGGTCAAGGCACCGGGCTTTGGCGACAGGCGCAAGGCGATGCTTGAGGATATAGCTATCCTGACCGGTGGTAAGGTTATTTCTGAGGAGGTGGGTAGGAAGCTTGAATCAGCTACTGTGGCTGACTTGGGTCGAGCCCGGAGGGTGGTAGCCGACAAGGACAACACCACCATTGTTGAGGGTAAAGGTTCTGAGGAGGCTATCCAGGCTCGAATCAAGCAGATAAAAGCGCAGATTGACGAGACTACCTCGGACTATGATAAGGAGAAGCTCCAGGAGAGGCTGGCTAAGCTGGCTGGCGGTGTTGCTGTAATTAAAGTGGGAGCTGCTACTGAGGTCGAGCTTAAGGAGAAGAAGCATCGTGTTGAGGACGCCCTGTCGGCAACCCGGGCTGCGGTAGAAGAGGGTATTCTGCCTGGTGGTGGAGTCGCCCTAATCAATGCTAGCTCAGCCCTCGACAAAGTCAAGGTAGATGGGGATGAGGCTACGGGGCTCAGTATGCTGAAGCGCGCCGTGGAGGAGCCAGTGCGCTGGATTGCCGAAAATGCCGGACAGGAGGGCTCAGTGGTGGTTGATAAGGTGAAGAGCAGCGAGAAAGGTGTTGGTTATGATGCGGTGAATAATGATTACGGTGATATGGTGTCCAAGGGCATCATTGACCCACTTAAAGTTACCAGGACTGGTCTGGAGAACGCTGCCAGTATCGCTACCATGATTCTAACCACTGAGTCACTGGTAACCGACATTCCAGAGAAAGAAAAGGCTCCAGCGCCACCTATGCCGGAGTACTAAGAAGGTATCCTAAAAGCTGAAGCAAGGGCTGCCGCCGGCGGCAGCCCTTGCTTATGTTTACTTCTCCTTATTTATCAGGCGCAAGACCTTGGAAGGAATTTCAAAGTTTGAGCAGCTTGAATAGCTCCCCTTCTTTTTCTTTGACCGGACCCACGATAGCCAAGTTTAGCTTGTCATTGGTCAGAAGTTGCCGGGCTACTCGGGTCAGGTCTTTAGTAGTAACGGCTTCTACTAGGGCTATGACCTCATCGACGGTCAAGATGCGATTGGTAAGTATCTCTTGGGTTCCTAGCCAGCCAGCAACATTGCGGCTGTTTTCTAGACTTAATAACAGTCGCCCTTTAGCTATTTCCTTGGCTTTTGCAAGTTCGGATTCGGAGATATGCTCCTTAAGCTGGGAAACCTGCTCTATGATTGCTTTGAGAGCAGTGTCAACGCGACTCGGGTCAACGCCGGCGTGAATGATAATGGCCCCCGAATCTTTGAAGTGGTCAGCATAACTATGGATATCGTAGGCTAGTCCTTGTTGCTCCCTTATGGTGACGAAAAGGCGGCTGCTCATTCCCTCCCCGAGTATTATGCTCAGCAGGTCAACTGCATAGCGGTCAGGATGAAAAAAAGACATCCCTGGTATACCCAAGCAGAGGTGGACCTGTTCAATGTCCCGGAACTCGATGTGTAGCCGAGGCGCTTTCTGGTCACCAATGTTGGGGAGGCCGGCGGATAGTTTATCGGGTTTCCATTCTCCCAACGCCTGGCCAACGGTATGTTCTACTTGCTCAAGGTCAATATCGCCAGCAATGCTTACTACGGTATTGTTGGGTAGATAATGGCTGGAGAAAAAGGCGAGCATCTGTTGACGTGTGAGGGCGGCTACAGTTTCTTTGTTCCCGGCGATGTCACGTCCCAGCGGTTGCCCGGGCCACAGAAGTTCATCTATCAGTACGGACACTCGCTGTCGCGGTGAATCGAGAGTCATGTTTATCTCTTCGATTATTATCTGGCGTTCACGGTCGATGTCTTCGGCTTCAAAGCGGGAGTGTCGCAACAGGTCAATAAGTACATCCAAAGCTAGAAAGAAGTGTTGGCTGGTCACACGACACCAGAATGTAGTCAGTTCTTTATCAGTGCCGCCATTAATTATGCCACCAACGCTTTCAATGGTCTCACTGATTTCCTTGGAACTCCGACGTTTTTCTGTTCCCTTAAAGCAGAGATGCTCGATGAAATGTGAAATGCCAGCTTCGGCACCGGTCTCGTAGCGTGGTCCTGCGCCTATGAAAAAAACTATTGATACGGAACGAGTATGAGGCATTCGACAGGCAAGAAGGCGCAACCCGTTATCGAAAGTAGTTTTCCGATACATGATGCCAGCATTGTACTGGTTGCTAATACCCAGCGTCAACGCGGCTTCGGGGCACTCGTATTGTTGTCCGGTGAAAATGTCACCCTAATTGTTCAGTGCATTTGTCACCCTCCTGTCTGTATACACTCTGAGAGGTCTGCACTAGAGATGCTCTGGCCCAGGTCCAGTGGCCGGGATGTCTGCGCTTCGGTGCCCGTCTTTTTCTCGGGCTCTCTTTATCCCGACGGCAAGCCGAATACGCCGTCTAGAAGAACGAAACAGTATAATATCTTCTCGTTCAGCCAGAAGCTCGATGAAGTGCTGGGTGTTGCAACCGGGGCCATTACATTCTGGTAGAGATATGTTTTCTTGACCTTCTCCAGGCTCATCTTGTATTGGAAGAGACTCCCCTTGACAAAAGATTCCCATGAGTTGTATAATTACCTCGTCAGCCGATGCATCGGCACCCTATGCTATCATCGCATTCCTCAGATGGGAGGACTCTCTGGTAGTGCTGGACAAGATCGACTCTCCTGCTGACCTAAAGGGGTTGGGGTTCGCAGAACTTAAGAGACTTGCCGCTGAAATACGCCAGCAGCTAATTCAGACCGTGTCCCTGAATGGCGGGCACCTTGCTTCCAACCTAGGCGTCGTTGAGCTGACTATAGCCTTGCACCGGGTTTTCACCAGTCCCGAAGACAAGATAGTGTGGGACGTGGGACATCAATGTTACGCTCACAAGCTACTAACCGGGCGCAGAGATAAGTTTGGCACGCTACGCCAATATGGAGGGTTATCGGGTTTTACCACGCGCGCTGAGAGTCCACATGACCCTTTTGGGGCCGGGCATGCTGGAACTTCTGTCTCAGCAGCTTTGGGCATAGCCTTGGCCCGAGATTTGAACAAGTCATCTTACCATGTCGTTGCCATTATTGGCGATGGCTCGCTTGGTGCTGGTATGGCTTTTGAGGCAGTCAACCATGCCGGCCACCTGGGCACCAAGCTTATCGTGGTTCTCAATGATAACGGCATGTCTATCTCTCCTAGCGTTGGAGCGATGTCCAAGCTGCTTAACCAAGTGAGATTTGACGCAAGGTACGAGTTCGCCAAGAAGAAAGTGAGGAAGACGGTCGCACGTCTGCCATTTGGAGAACTTGCCTGGGAACTCAGTAAGCGCATTAAGAGCAGGTTTGAGAGTGTTCTCCTGCCTAACATTTTTTGGGAGCAACTTGGCTTCTCCTATCTTGGTCCGGTGGACGGTCATAATATCAAAGAACTGGAGGCAGCACTCACCAGGGCTCGCGACTTTGAATCCAAGCCAGTGCTAGTTCATGTTCTCACCAGAAAGGGTAAAGGCTATGCCGTTGCCGAAGCCAATGCCACTAAATTTCATGGCGTGCCACCTAATGACGCCAAGGCCAAAGATGCTCCCTCTTATAGCCAAGTCTTCGGCCGAACCGTCCTCCGTCTGATGCAACAGAACAAGAGGGTGGTGGCGATTACGGCAGCCATGCTCGATGGAACTGGCTTGACCTCAGTCGCCGCACACTTTCCTGACCGGGTCTTTGACGTTGGCATCTGCGAGCAGCACGCGGTGACGCTAGCTGCCGGACTAGCTACCCAGGGGTTTATCCCCATCGTCGCCATCTACTCCACCTTCTTACAGCGAGCCTACGACCAGATTATTCATGATGTCTGCATACAAAACCTACCGGTAGTCTTTGCGCTCGACCGTGGTGGCATCGTTGGTGATGATGGCAAGACACATCAAGGCGCCTTCGATATCTCTTACCTTCGTGCTATTCCCAATATGATCATCGCCGCTCCCAAGGACGAGGATGAGCTTCAGCACCTGCTTTATACGGCGATCAACGCTGGTCAGCCAGTGGCAGTCCGATATCCCAGGGGCAGCGGACACGGTGTAGCGCTGGCATCGGATTTCCGGTTACTGCCCCTCGGTAAAGGCGAGATGCTTAAAGAAGGGGGAGACGTTGGTATCCTGGCTATTGGTTCAGCAGTCTATCCGGCTCTCACCGCCGCTGAAAAGCTGGGAAAGGAAGGCATTCATTGTACGGTAGCCAATGCCCGTTTTGCCAAGCCTTTAGATTCAGAACTGATCATGGGATTGGCTGCCAGTACGAAGAGGCTTCTTACCGTGGAAGAGAACGCCCTCGCTGGAGGCTTTGGCAGCGCCGTGCTGGAGCTACTAGGTAAGATCAAATTGGAGGGGGTCAAGGTGGAGTGCCTCGGTTTGCCTGACAGGTTTATTGAGCACGGCACTCAGGAGCTGTTCCGCGCGATGTTCAAGCTCGATTCTGAAGGGATAGCAAAGTGTGTCACGGCAGCTTTCCCTGAGCTTGTGGGGGAGGCATCATTCAGATAGAGTAAGCGACGTGTCTACGCTGCCTACCGTTCTGGAAAGATATCGGATTGAGATCGACACCGAGCTCAGGTCTGTGCTGGCTGAGCGACAATCTCCACTGTATGACATGATGCGCTACCACTTCGGCTGGATAGACGAAAAAGGGAATCATCAGCAGGGCTTGGTGGGTAAGGCACTGCGACCTACTCTATGTTTGCTTGCCTGCGAAGCTGTTGGGGGTGAGTATCGGCGAGCACTGCCAGCGGCGGCAGCTATCGAACTGGTACATAACTATTCCCTCATCCATGATGATATTCAGGATGATGACAGAGAGCGGCGGCACAGGCCCACGGTATGGAGCATCTGGGGAAAGCCGCAGGCCATTAATGCTGGGACAGCAATGCGCATCCTCGCTAATATCGCTTTGCTACGGCTGGAGAGCCATGGCGTCCCATTAGAAAAGCAACGGCATATCCAGCGTCTCTTGGATGAGACCAGCCTGAGACTCATCGAAGGTCAATATCTGGATATAAGCTATGAGAGCCGCTTCGACATCACGGTGAGCGATTATTTGAGGATGATCGAGGGAAAGACAGCCTCACTAATAGCCTGCGCTATGGAGGTTGGAACTTCACTTGGCACGGACGATGCGGACTTGATTGAAAGCTTCCGCAGTATTGGTAGGAATCTGGGCCTCGCTTTCCAAATAAGAGACGACATCCTGGGAATTTGGGGGGACAAAGAGGAAACAGGTAAGCCACTGGCAAGCGATATCCGGCGCAGGAAAAAGACGCTTCCCATCGCTTATGCCCTGGAGAAGGCACAAGACGGCTTGAAAGAACAGCTGGTGAACATCTATCGAAACGGAGCGCTTGAT
>DTZC01000155.1 GCA_012961565.1 Dehalococcoidia bacterium | reverse complement strand
AGGATATCTCCTTCCCTTTTACAGGTTTTACCTAGAGCGGCTCAAGAGGAGCCTCGTCTTTGGCTCAGCTTTCACTTTTATCCTTTTGTTGACTATCAGTCTGTCTGCGATTGCGGTTTTCTAATATCTGTGCGCTGCATGGCATATGAGGCAACAGAGCTCATAGCCATGCCACAGTGAGCATAATGACGGGACAGTTATCCCCGGCCAGGAAATTTTATCTCCTAACTCAGGGCAAGAATAACGATATTGTCTTGCTAAGCAAAGCCAACGAACTGGTTGGAACTCGGGGGCTAGTACCGTGAGAATACTTTTTGTTGCTCTCTCCAAAGAGACTAAGACAGGTGCCCGATACACAGAGGAAATTATTCGCCAGGCTCTTTCTGAAAGACACGAGGTCGAGTTCCTTTATCCCAATCTGCGTGGAGATGCGAGATTGACCTCGCTGTTGTATTTATCCTGTTTTGGCTATCTTCCGCTCCTTAAGCGTGGCTTATACGACCTCGTTTTTACCAGCGATAATTTTGTTTTCGCTGATGTCGTTTATGTCCAGCCACCGGCAGGGCAGGATGCTGTTTTGACTTGGGACGAGATGCTCTTTACCAAAAGCTCCAAGGGTCATTTTCGCTTGCTACCGGCTTTGGCAAACAGTCCGCTCAAAACACTGATATCGGCACACGCCCAATTTATTACTAATTCCAATTATTCGCGTGAAGTAGTAAGAAGGAACTTTGGCAAAGACGCTTTTGTAATCTATCCACCGGTGCCGACCCATTTGTATCAGTCACTTGAATCGAACAGGGAAAACTTGATAGTTACTATTTCAGGTTTGAATCCGAGGAAGAATCTGGGGTTGATAGCAGAGGTGGGAATAAAGATACCCGAAGCCAAATTCATACTGCTGGGCTACTACCACAAGGTGCATGTTCACATCCTAGAACACATACAAGCTAGGTTCAGGACTTCTGGTTTAGGAACTAATTTTGTCTATGTACCTTCATGTCCAGCCAAAGTTAAGGCGAAGATATTATCCAGAGCCAAGGTATATTTCCATCCCACACCGTTCGAACCGTTCGGGATAAGCATTGCCGAGGGCATGGCTGCCGGATGTATACCGGTAACACACGACTCAGGTGGACCTTGTGAGTTTGTGCCTGGTGAATGGAGGTATCGAAGTGTGGAAGACGCCATTGCTAAAATACGCTATGCTCTTGAGACGTGGAACATAAGAAGGGCAACAGAGTTCCGCTCGTTAGCGCTCAGATTTGAGGAAGGAAGGTTTAGGAACGAAATCCTGGATTTCGTCGAGGAAAAATTTTCTCGTTCTTGTAGGATGGCTGGCAAGCTCAAACCAAAGGATGCCTTAGCGTTTAGCGGTGGAGAGAGCTGATTGTAGGGGTTTTAGAGTCTGTTTCAGGTGCACTGTCCAAACAAGGTTATCTGGAACGGCAACTTGTTATTGGCACTTATTGAGCCAATGTCTCCACACCAACTCACACACCGCATTGCTAACAAGTGAGCTGATGTCAAGTTTTCGTGTAAATTCAATTAAGGGCTGCTCTCCTTCCAGGAATGGTTGAGATGGTTGATGACACCGCAGACGATGCGGTCGATACTCCGCGAATTGGCAAAGCAGCTCATGGAGCGAATTTGGCGCCGCATTCCCCTGAATGCCCTTCCTACGACATTTGTCTGTTCGCACCTTTATCCTGTGACTTTGGGGGCATCGGAGAAGCTGAGCAGCTTGTCTAGGTCGCTTTGCAACAGCTAACCGCCCTGGGATGAAGGGACTGCCATTTCATTCCCCACTCTTTATAGTTCCTTATGACCTCCTTTTAACCTCACTTTCATTAGCTGCCTGGCGAAAGCTGATAATCTCCCTTTTGCCCTCCCAGTAATACCATAAGCACATAACATCTGTCTCCTGTGGACGTTGCCTGCTCCCTTTACCTTGAGGCAGCCGCCATCAAATAACAGATATCGATAGAGCTCTGTTGTCAAAGGTGTGCTGTGAAAAAGGATATGTCCTTCCTTTTTTCTTAAAGGAGAATTTACAAAAGTGTGACCAGTACCTCCTGCCCTTTTCCCCTTGCCCCTGCTGCTGGATTAGGCTACACTAGATAATGCAGGAGGTGTGCCAATGTTAGGATTTACTCTTTCCGAGGAGCAATTAGCCATCCAGAAACTAGCCCGCGAGTTTGCCGAGAAGGAAATCAAGCCGGTAGCTACCCAGTTTGAGGAGGACGAGGAGGGGAGACTAGCAGAAGATATTTTCAAGAAAGCAGCCGAGGTAGGGATTCTGGGGCTCCCCATCCCCAAGGAATATGGGGGCAGTGAGGCTTCCAATGTGGAATGCAGTATTGTCCTGGAGGAGCTAGCTGTAGGTTGCGGCGGCATTGCTACTGCTATCGGGGCCAGCTGGTTTGGGCAGACACCCATAATGATGGCAGCCGCCACAGAGCAACGCCAGAGATGGTTCCCTCCGCTCACTAGAGATGGCAACCTGTGCTGTATGGCAATGACCGAGCCAGCCGGTGGCTCAGACATCGAGAATCCCCACATGCATTCCCGGACTATCAGGACTATACTACGCCCTGCCGGTGATGACTACATACTGAACGGCACCAAAATCTGGCCCAGCAACTCAACAAATGCTTTTCTTTACACTGTGGTGGCGACCACTGATCCAAGACTGGGCGATGACGGCTCCTGCCTGGTGCTGGTTCCCAGAGGCACACCAGGACTCTCCTGGGGCAAACCGATTAAGAAGATGGGGATGGATGCCGACATGAACTCGGAGATTTTCTTTGACAACGTCAAAGTACCTAAAGAGAACCTGCTGGGAAAGGTGGGCGATGGTGCCAAGCTGTTGCAACGAACCCTGATTTACAACCGGGCTGGAGCTGGTGCCATAGCCACCGGCATAGCACGAGGTGCCTTTGAAATCGCCCTGAAATACGCCAAGGAAAGGGTGGTAGCCGGCAAGCCCTCCATAGAGCATGAAATAATCTGCGCCATGTTCGCCGATATGGCTACTGAGATTGAGGCTGCCCGGTTGCTGTATTTGAGGGCTGCCTGGTTCAATGCCCAGCGGGGGCTGGCCAATATGTCATGGTCAACCATGGCAAAGGTATACGCCAGTGATGTGGCAATGAAGGTGACCTCCAACGCCATTCAGGTCATGGGCTCTTACGGTTACTCCAGAGAGGTAGGCGTGGAAAAATACCTGCGGGATGCCAAAATCATGCAGATATACATCGGAGCCAATGAACTAACCCGCCAGGTTATCGGCGAGGCGCTTTAGACTAGGTCAGGCTGGGAGAGTAAGTTTGAGTCGCATCCTGTGGAGACTGCCGCCCCCAACTGACCAAGTTGGTCACCTACCGGGACTTCACCCGCTGGTAGTCCAGCTACTCCACAATCGGGGCATCTCGGACAGTACCAGGGCTGAACTCTTTCTCAGCGCCGACAGCCGGCTGCAAGCTGACCCCTTCCTGCTCCCAGACATGCACTTGGCAGTGAGCCGAATCTACCAGGCCTTGCTGTCAGCAGAGCAAATCGCCATCTATGGCGATTTCGATGCTGATGGCATCACGGCTACAGCACTGCTGGTCCAGGGACTTTCCGCTCTTGGTGGCAAGGTCATCCCCTACATCCCCCACCGCCACCACGAGGGCTATGGGCTACAGCTTACCGCTCTAGAAAGACTACGCAAACAAGGCGTCAGCCTCATCATCACTACCGATACCGGCATCACCGCCATTACCGAGGTGAAAAAGGCACGCCGACTGGGGCTGGATGTAATTATCACCGACCATCACATCCCACTAGCTTCCCTGCCTCCAGCACTGGCCGTGGTCAACCCGAAACGAAATGACTCGGCTTTTCCCACTAGCGACCTGGCTGGTGTCGGCGTCGCCTACAAGCTTATCCAGGCACTTCTTCAAGGTAGCGGGCGAGAGGACTTGTTGCACAGCTTATTGGACCTGGTGGCACTAGGAACAGTGACAGACATGATTCCCCTGCTGGGCGACAACCGCTACTGGGTAAAGTATGGACTGGAACTGCTCAATGATACCCAGCGGCTGGGACTCCAGGAATTGATGCGCTGTGCTGGTCTCAGAGCAGGGAACATCGATACTAACAGCATCTCTTGGATACTGGGACCCCGCCTGAATGCTGCCGGTCGGCTTGATGATGCCGCCCTGAGCTATCGCTTGCTCCTGACACAAGACCCCGGGGAGGCTAGTCTGCTGGCAGCACAGCTTGAAGAAAAGAATGCCAAGAGACAGCAGCTGACCAGCGAGTTGCTGGAAAAAACCAGGGGAAAAATAATAGCCGCCGGTATTGACCAACCACTACTTATGGCAGGTGACACAGATAGCTCGCCAGGCGTTATGGGGCTTGTCGCTGGCAAACTGGCAGAGGAGTTCTATCGCCCGGTAATCCTGTTCAAAATCGGCACCGAAATATGCCGCGGCAGCGGACGGAGCATACCCGAATTTGACCTTATGGCAGCTCTCCAGGAGTGCTGTGACCTCCTGGCTGACTTCGGCGGTCACACCAGAGCAGCCGGCTTCACTGTGCCAGCGGCTAACTTGCCCCAGCTCCAGAAACGGCTCCTCGAGATCGCTGAGACCAGACTGGCTGGATATGACCTCCGCCCTCACCTAAACATAGATGCCGAGGTGCCCTTGTCTGCATTCGCCGGCGGAACCTTCCAACAAATACAGCAACTTGCTCCGTTCGGTTGCGGCAATCCAGAACCCACCTTCATTACTCGCCACGTCCAGGTAATCGACCAGCGCCAGATAGGCAACCAAGGTGAACACCTGAAGCTGAAGCTGAAGCAGGAAGGGATAACCTGGGATGCCATCGCCTTTAGCTGTGGTAATCTGGCTCTAGAAACTACCGGTTACCTGGACATCGTCTATAAACTGGACATAGACCGCTGGAACGACGAGGAAAGGCTGCGCCTCAATCTCATCGACTTCACTCCTACGGGCTAGCCTGGTTGCCTTCTACACAGCAGGTGTATTCACCCGGTAGTGCCACATCCTGATGACCAGCCAAGGCACTGTTATCAGCAATACAGCTATACCGATTAGCTGAGCCTGCTGCATACCGAAAAGGAAAGGCTCTCCCTCCCGGACAAACCTTATGCTCAGGTCACCAGCGGCATAGATAGCCAGATAGAGGAGAAACAATGAGCCCTGTGGTCTAATCCGGCGACGCAACAACCAGAGCAGGCTAAATCCAATCAAGTTCCAAATTAAGTGGTACACCTGTGTCGGGTGGACCACCTCATGCGGTCCGTAACTGCCGGGATGAGTGTAGACTATCCCCCAGGGTAACGAGGTGGCTACCCCATAACAGCAGCCGCTCAGCAAGCAACCGATTCTGCCTACTGCCTGCCCCAGGATTGCCCCCGGAGCCGCAATATCACCTATCTGCCAGAAAGAGAGCTTCTTCACCCAGGTATATACCAGCATGCCGAGCATGGCACCGATGACCGCCCCGTAGATAGTCAAGCCCTCCAAACGGACAAGCTGCTCCGGGTGCGCCACATAATAGTCCCACCGGTCAACTACGTGAAAAAGCCTGGAGACTATCACCCCGCCGATTATCGCCCACAAGCCAATACTGTAGACATGCTCTTCAGCTATGCCAACCCTTCTCGCTTCCAGCAGGGTGATGGCAATTACCGTTATCACCGCCATAACCACCATAATCCCGTACCACCTCACCTCAAAAGCTCCGATACTGAAAGCAACAGGGTCAATTCCGATACTAATCATTGTCCTACTCTCATAGGCATTTATTAGACAGTCTCCTTCTTCTCAGGAGAGCTTTCGGTCAGTCCAATTCGCCTTTCAATTACCGACTTGAGAGTTGTGGTCGATTAAGTAGCTCGCGCTTGAACCATATTAGCACACTGGTAACAAGGGGACAAAATGGGGAACGGTGCCTGGCATCAAAAGCTCTGGTGACATAAGGTTGCCATAACCGCCCCTATTAGTCGGGCTAATGCTCAGCCTCACCGCGCTGATGCTGCTCACCACCAACGAAGAAGTGAGGATACACAATGTCGCTGATACAGCAAGGAATCCAGACCGAAAGGAATAGGAATAAGAAGATAAAGGGGAACAGCGGAAACCACCTCGCCACACTGAACGCAGTGAAGTAGAACAGAGACGCCCAGGTGCTCAAAAATACATGCGCCGCATGTGGAAGTTCAGTTGTGGGACGAAAATAGCCGATAGCGATACCCAGCAATGCCAGAGGATTCACCAGCCACCACTTCTCAATAAAGCCCAGATGCAGGTCTATCTTCAGCCGGAGTGCCTCACCTCCCAGATAGGGAACAATAGAGTCGCTCAATGTGGCTATACCGACTGACCCCGTATAGCCGACTAATATTGCCGCCCAGAGTTTCCCCCGGCTATAGCGCCTGTACATCGCTGTGGTTACAATGGCACTGAAAACTACATGAGCTGGGTGCAAGACGTAGAAGATAGTCTCAGAGATACTAGCCGGGACACTGGTAACAACCAGAGCGGTCATGATGGCAATGCCAGAAACGGCACCGGCGGCGGTAAAAGGAGCATGCCTCGCCAGTTCTAACCCTACTCTTTTTAACATAGTGCTCAACAAATAGTCGCAGAATTCTAGCTGTTACAATTGGAGCAGAGCCCGAAGAACTCGGAGAAATGATGCTCGGCAACAAAACCGAAGTCACGAGCAATGGCACTTTCCTCCTCACATAACGCTTTGTCAGCAAACTCCCGCAGAGCACCACATTGACGACACACCATAAAGCGGTGGCATCCCTCCCTCTTGCCTAAAGCGCACTTAACAAAACCACCACAAAGTAATACCTTATGCGCCAGGTTGAGCAGACAGAACAAATCAAGTATCCGGTAGATAGTGACGTGGTTGAGGCGCTCGCCCTCTTGTTGCAGAATCTTCTGTATATCATAAGGCGAGACCGGCCCTTCTGCCCGCTCCAACACCTTAAGCACCAGCTTTCGCGGCTGGGTCACCCGGTAGCCCTTCGACCGCAAAATACGTAACGAATCCTCAACTCCAGACATAATCACAGACCTCTCTGGGTGGTGAGATAAAGACAACATTTCTATTATAGGTGATGCCTGGCAATAATGCAATATTATTGCATTAAGACACTGTTTACTAATGTAGCTATAAGGCTTTAGCTAGGATTACTTTTCCTTGTAACCCCAGGTTCTAACTCGGCAACTCGACCCCAAAATCCAAATCCGCTGCAGCACCGAGGCTTTAGCCTCGGCT
>DTZC01000154.1 GCA_012961565.1 Dehalococcoidia bacterium | reverse complement strand
TATGGAGATAGGGGGATTCGAACCCCCGACCTCCGCGATGCGAACGCGGCGCTCTCCCAATTGAGCTATATCCCCTTGAGAAACCAATACTAGCAAAGGCTTTAAATCTATGTCAAGTTCAAGAAGATTGCCCGTAAGATGATTTATAAGTGTAAGCGTGAGGCTTTGGCCAAGCACTTTTTGCCAGTAGCTCCCAAGTTTTAACCATGGGAGCTCGACACTGAAGAGTCGAGACTATGTCGGTGAGTTAAGATGTATTAGGAATGTCTTGTTACTAAACACCCTCTCGTGTCATCTTGACAGCTCTGATTGGTATTAACTAGACTTATAGCCTACAAACGAGAAAGATAAGGTAGGACGGCGTGTTATGCAAGCCATAAAGCAGATGAAGCGATTCATGGAGCCACAGTCGGTAGCGCTGGTAGGCGTGTCACGTCATACCGGTGAAGGGGCTTTTAATATACTGGAGAACCTGCTTAGCTATGGATACAAAGGTAGGATCTACCCCATAAACCCGAATGTGAGCGAAATACTGGGAATAACCACTTACTCCAGTGTCACAGAGGTGCCTGATAACATAGACCTGGCAGTAATAGCGACTCCACGCCATCTGGTGCCACATTTAGTCCGCGAATGTGCCACGAAAGAGATTAAAGCCATAGTAATAGTTGCCCAGGGTTTTTCTGATGCTATCGATGAGGAAGGTAAACAATTGCAAAAGGAGATAGACCAGATTGTCCGGAGCAATCAAACCCGGATAGTGGGACCTAACACCTTCGGCACCTCAAACGCATTCATCAACTTTAGCTCATCATTCATAAGAATAAATATGGAGAAAAGACCGATTGGTGTCATCTGCCAAACAGGAGTCTTCTTCGTTGGTTTTTCAGAGGTCACCTTAATAGGCAAAGGAATAGATTTAGGCAATGCTTGTGATATCAACTTTGCTGATGGGCTGGAATATTTTGAGCATGACGCAGAAGTCAACGTTATTGCCCTGCACATTGAAGGTATGCAGGATACGGAAAGATTTATCAATACTGCCAGGCGAGTAAGCCGGTGTAAGCCTGTAATCGCATTGAAGACTGGAAGAAGTGAACAGGCTGCCATGGCTGCTCAATCTCACACAGGATCATTGACAGGTGCTGCTGAGGCATGGCAGGCTGCTCTCAGGCAATCCGGGGTGCTTCAGGCGGCTGACTTACAGGAATTCATCGATTTGATAAGAACATTCTCTGTGCTACCGCCAATGAAAAAATCGACAATCGGAGTCATTACAATTACTGGCGGGCTGGGAGTCGCGGCTATAGATGCTTGTCAGGGCTCAAGGGTTCGGATAGACCGGCTATCGCTGAGTACCAGGAAGCTGCTCAATGACATGTCTCCCTCCTGGATAGACATGAGAAATCCGGTGGATATCTGGCCAGCGATGATGGTTTCACAGTCTGCTATTGACACGTTGGTAAAAGGCTTGAAGGTCCTGCTATCTGATCCTCAGGTGGGTGCTGTTATGTTTATCGCTGCAGCCTTCGATGAGCGGTGGCAAGCCTGGTTGTGTCAGCTTCTAGCTGAACTGACCATGGCACATCGGGACAAACCTGTAACCTGCTGCATTTACGGTCCCTGCGCAAATGGGACGATAAAGGATCTAGAACAAATCGCAAGAGTAGTAGCTTTCACAACTCCAGAAAGGGCAATCAGAGCGCTAGCCAGACTCAGGGAATACTCAAGCCTTACGTTGGAGGCTCCAGAATAACCCTAGCATCTACTGCTACTGCTCCATCGTTATAGGCGAAGATAGGATTAAGGTCAAGCTCCTTTATCTCGGGGGTTCTCTCGACGAAATCAGAGACCTTTAGCAGCAAGTCTTCTAAGAAGGGAATATTAGCCGGTTCCTGTCCTCGGTAACCTTCGAGTACTGGGTAACCTTTTATCTCCCTTATCATTTCCCGGGCATCTCGCTTGTTTAGGGGGACTATCCTGAAAGAAACGTCTTTTAGTACCTCAACCAATATTCCACCGAGACCGAACATCAGCACTGGTCCAAACTGGACATCCTTGGTCATGCCAATAATTACCTCTACCCCGGGGCGAGCCAGCTTCTGTACTGACACCCCTCGAATGTCTGCACCAGGATGGTTCTGCCTGATAGCAGTTATGATTTCGCTATAGGCTTTGGCTACTTGAGTAGCATTATTTAGTCCTAGTTTGACACCTCCGGAGTCGCTTTTATGAGTAACTTCAGGTGATACTATCTTCAGTACTACTGGGAACCCCATCTCTTTGCTTAATAGGACCGCCTCCTTTTTTGTTCGAGCCAGTTTAGCTTCAACGACAGGTATTCCTGCACTTTTGAGAAGGTCTTTGGACTCGATTTCAGTCAGGAGTGTCCGTTTTTCCCTTCGGGCAGTGTTAAATATCTCATTTTTTATCATTTTTGACTTTCCCCCAAGAATTGTCAGGTAGAAAACGACCTCAATTTTAACCTATTTAATCGTTGCTTGCAAAACCTACCTTGAGCTAATCAGGCAGAGCTCTTTTTTCTGGCTTCGACCAGCTTAAAGATGCCACTTCCGTTCAGGTCTGTAACATGTTCCAGTATCAGTCCGCTTTTGGCAACATTATCCACGGTTTGTCTGTTGATATTCGCTCCTATTATCCGAACCACAAATGGGTTAGCGATGTTCATTAACCAACCAAGAATGCGGTTAGCACTGATAACATGTTCCATAAAGACTGCTTTACCTTCCGGCTTACATACTCTCATGACTTCCTTAAAGCCACGAACTGGGTCCGGAACTGAGCAAAAGACGAAAGAAGCTACCACTGTGTCGAAGACGTCGTCATCGAATTCTAGCGCTTGGACATCCATCTGTTTCAGGTTAACCCGGATTCTTTGCTTTTCTGCTTTATCTCTGGCACGTTCCAGCATTCTTTCACTGAAATCAATAGCAGTTATTTCAGCATGCGCCGGGTAGTAAGGAAAATTCTTACCCGTACCGACTCCGACCTCTAGGATGATAATCCCTTCTACCTTACTCCAGAGGAGACCTCTCCATCTATTATAGCCTGCTATTTCGATGACGCTTTCCATGAGGTCGTAGACAGGCGCAATGCGGTTATACCGGTTGCGGACAATTCCAGTAGTCTTGTCGCTGATTGACATTTCAGATTCTCTTTATCAGAGCTAATTGGATAGGTCCTTCTTAATCTGCTCGAATTCTTCTCTCGAAATTTCCCCTTTAGCGTAGCGTGCTTTGGCGATGTTCAAAGGGTCACTTTTCAGAGCATCGCTTGGACCGCCGTATTGTGCCAGCCGTTTGATTCCCAGGACTACCAATGCAATTAGTCCGCCCCAGAATGCCAGCATTAGCAGGCTGCCGATTATCATCCACCATCCCATACTGCCAAACCAGTTCCACATCATAATTGCCCCCTAACGTTATTCCCGGTTTCTGAACGCGTGGCTTACCACCAATGGGTATTTGCCGTGGGCTATTATACATTAACCCCGTGCAGGCAGGAAGTTTCGTGGACTTCCATGCTATACTTGCATAAGAAGTACCCCACCAGTCGAACACAAGGATGATATGTCGCAAGAGCTAGAACCCACCTTCAAATTGAAGGTTCTGGGCATTGCCGGTAGCCCACGCCGGGATGGTAACACTGACCTTTTGCTTCGCCAGGCGATACTCGGTGCTG
>DTZC01000153.1 GCA_012961565.1 Dehalococcoidia bacterium | reverse complement strand
GGGGCGAGATAGTCTATGCCCCGATGAGGAACAATTCAGTCCTGGCACAACTGTTTGCTCAGAATTTGGAATCTTTAGGGCGGAAGGTAGTACCTTTTGAACCCCATTTTGGTTTTGGTAGTACTGACGTAGGTAATGTCAGCCAAATTATTCCTGTTATTCACCCTTCAGTTGCGATTGCCCCGCCTGATGTCTTGTTGCATTCGGTTGAGTTTGCGCAGCTTGCCGCTTCTGAAGTGGGACATGCAGGTCTGTTGGATGCAGCTAAGGCTCTAGCTATGACCGTTGTGGACATTCTCGGTCAGCCTGAGGTGCTGGGCAAGATTAGACAAGAATTCGAGTACTAGCCATTTTGGCGATAGGTAGGGAAAGATTGCCTGGCAGGCTGAAGGTCGGGGCTTGGCGATACAGCGCAGCGTGCTTTGTCTGGTGGGTTAGCGAGGCTGACGGTTAAAATCTTTCCTGCTATTGTGATTGAAGGGTAGTGACATCAGGAGCTCCGCTGCTGTTGTATTTGTCTGAAAGGGGATGGTAATTCTGTCGACTTTTTCGGTTTGGTTAATGTATCGAAGGATAGAAATCACAGACCAGAAATTATAAAATAGAGTCCAGAGATTCTCTCTGGTGATGTCGCTTCGACAATAGGAGGAGCTAACTTGGTCTGGGTGGCTATGATGCTGAGACAGGGGGCAAGATGAAAGTTGTTTTTCTGGCAGATGTAGCTAAAGGGAAAAGGGGTGAGATAAGGGAGGTGGCTGATGGCTATGCTAGAAATTTCCTTTTTCCCAAGGGTTTGGCTATGCCAGCCACGCCGGCAGCTATCAAGGCGGCTAAGGTTCAATCTGAGGGGAGAGCAGAACGTGAGGCTCGGCAGCGTGAGGAACTGGGCAGGATAATTCAGGAACTAGATGGGAAGGAATTGTATTTTAAAGCCAAGGCTGGAGCTAAAGGTCGCTTGCATGGTGCTATTACCAGTGCCAATATAGCCGAGGAGTTGTCACGGCTTGTGGGCATTGAGGTCGATAAGAAAAGAATCGAGCTAGATGCACCCCTGCATAGCTTAGGTAGCTATGAGGTGGTGGTGAGCTTGGCGAAAGATTTAGAGGCTAGAATCAAGGTAGTTATTGAGGAAGAGAAAAGTTGAGCATGGTTGGCGAAGGCTTGCCGCCGCATGATGTCGAGGCGGAAAAAGCAGTAATTGGTTCCCTCCTCATCGACAGCGAAGGTATATTCAGAGTAGCTACTTTCTTGCGGGCAGAGGACTTTTTTACTCTAGAGAACCAACTGGTCTATGATGCCTGTTTCAGTCTTTATCAGCGGAATGAGAGTATAGACCAGATAACTGTTGCTCGAGAACTGGCACGGCGCGACAAACTGGAGGAGGTTGGTGGAGCTGCCTATCTGAGCCATTTGGTATCTATTGTGCCCACTTCTCTTCATATCGAGCATTATGCCCAGATTGTATCAAGGCTGTCTGTAATGCGACGGCTGATCAGTGCAGCTAACCAAATAGCTGCTATTGGTTATGAGGCTGATGCTGAGGTGGATGCTGCGCTGGGCAGAGCAGAGGACATTCTTTTCCGGGTGAGGCAGCGGCGGAGCCGGGAGGACTTTGTCCCCATCCGTCAGGTTCTGGGGCAGTATTTCGAAGAGGCAGGACCGATACAGACCACCGAAGTGGAGATCCCGCATATTTTGACCAATTTTACTGCCCTGGATGAGTTTTTAGGTGGTCTGCAACGCTCAGACTTGGTTGTTCTGGCCGCGCGACCGAGTTTGGGTAAGACGAGCCTAGAACTTAACATTGCCCGAAATGCAGCTATTAACCAGAAAGCATGTGTGGCTCTTTTTAGTCTCGAGATGTCCCGACAAGCGGTTGTTCAGCGTCTATTGGCTAGTGAAGCTAATGTAGACTCGAGGAGTGTCCGCTTGGGACTCTACACCGAGGAGCAAGAGAGAAGGATTATGGAAGCCAGCGGTATTCTCTCAGAAGCGCCTATTTATGTTGATGATTCGCCTCAACTGCGGATTGTGGAGATGCGGAGCAAGGCAAGACGTCTCCACTTCGAGCGCAATGTCGACTTGGTTATTGTCGATTATCTGCAGCTAGTACAGGGGGAGTCCAGGAGTGACAGTCGTGTTCAAGAGGTCAGTGAGATAACGCGCTCGCTGAAGGCACTGGCTCGTGAGCTTGATGCGCCGGTGCTGGCCGTTTCACAGCTCAGTCGCGCTGTAGAATGGCGGGCGTCTCACAAACCGCAGCTTGCAGACCTAAGGGAGAGCGGCAGCATCGAGCAAGATGCTGATGTGGTCCTTTTCATCTACAGGGATGAGGTGTATGTCACTGAAGAGGAATGGAAGAAGATGCATGACGTAGAGGTTGAGCCTTATCCCAGAGGTATTGCTGATATTATCATAGCTAAGCATCGTAATGGGCCCACCGGTGAAGTGAAGTTACGGTTTGTTGCCAGAACGGCTAAATTCGAGAACTTAGAACCAGAGTTGAGCACAGCTTAAAGCTATCGGGACGTAACAGCATGTTTAAG
>DTZC01000152.1 GCA_012961565.1 Dehalococcoidia bacterium | reverse complement strand
TCACCTCCTTTCTAGGGAGTCCTGACTCCTAGGTCGGTCGGTAGAGTTTCTCTACCGCTATAATCTGTGGAGCTATCTTCCTTCCACTATCCAGTTGTTAAGTTTTATTTAAGTCTCATTCGCTCTGGATGAGGTTTTTGAGAGTTGTTCTCTTATCCGTTGTCGTGGATAGGATGATTGCTGCTTTTGTTCGGGTGTTGCCTAGAGTTGGTGACTACTTCTTCTCTATCTTCGCTCACAATGGTTGACTATAGTGATAAAATATAGGTAAAAAAGATGGTGGAGATAGAATCGCTAGCCAAGTAGAAGTCCGAAGGGTATCTGGTATAGTCTTAGCCGGCGGCAAGAGCTTGCGTTTGAGACGTGTGAAAGCTCTGGAGCGGATATACGGTCGTAGTCTGATTGAGCGGACGATAGACTGTCTTTCTCTTCTTTGCCAGGAAATACTTGTGGTAACCAGCAGGGAACAGTTTAGCGTTATTACTGCTGCTGGGCTGGGGGGCAGAGTGGTGGTGGATTGCTGTCCTGGAATGGGGGCATTGGGGGGTATCTATACTGGACTGGCAGTGACTGACAGTTTCCATAGTCTGGTTGTGGCATGTGATATGCCTTTTTTGAGCCGGAAGTTGCTTCATTATTTAATTGACTTGGCACCTGATTATGATGTAGTCGTTCCCAAGATAAAAGGTATGTATGAGCCACTTCACGCTGTCTATTCTAAGAAGTGCTTATCTGCCATTGGTGAGTTATTAGAAAAAGGGGAACTCGCAATATCGAGATTGTTCAGCTTAGTTAAGGTAAAGTATGTGGGCATAGATGAGGTGTGCAAATTGGACCCAGAACTTCTAAGCTTTTTCAATGTGAATACGTTAGAAGACTTGAGGAAAGCTGAGGCGCTATTTAAGACAGATGCCCGGTATTCCATGATCAAGGAGGGGTGAGTCCCGCTGTGATTAGTGTTGAGGATGCTTTGAATAGAATACTGGACTTCATCGAGGTCCTGGAAACAGAGGAGAAACCTCTCTTGGACTGCCTAGGGCAGGTGCTGGCTGAGGATGTCTGTGCACCCTTTGACGTACCTCCTCAAGATAACTCGGCTATGGACGGCTATGCAGTACAGGCTGAGAGTATTGCAGGGGCAAGCCCTGAACACCCTACGATTCTGCGTGTAATTGGTGAAGCAGCAGCAGGCCATATTTCTCAGTTGAGGCTAGAGCCTGGTACGGCTGTGCGGATTATGACCGGTGCTTCGTTGCCTCGAGGCGCTGATACTGTGGTCCCCTTTGAAGATACAGACGAGGTTGACCCTAATCGAGTTTCGGCTATGGGAAGCGAGATCGCTATTCGTGTTAGTCTGGCTCGTGGTTCTAACGTGCGGCGAAAAGGGGAGGATATGGCAAGGGGGGAACTGGTGGTGGAGTGTGGGAGGTTACTACGTCCTGCCGAAATCGGAGCCCTGGCTACGTTGGGAAAGCCAAAGGCACGAGTCATTCGTCGCCCGGTAGTGGGTATTTTGGCTACAGGTGATGAAGTACTGGAGATAGACCAGCCGTTGCTACCAGGCAAGATTTATAATAGTAACAGTTATAGCCTGGCTGCACAAGCCATTGCATGTGGTGGCATCCCAAAGCTGTTTGGAGTTGCTCCAGACAACAGAGAGCAGCTGTCCCAAGCTGTCCGCTGTGGTCTTGACTGTGATATGCTGATTACTTCAGGTGGTGTTTCCTTGGGTGACTATGATGTGGTTAAACAGGTTCTGGCGGCAGAGGGGGATGTGTCCTTTTGGACAGTGCGCATAAAACCGGGGAAGCCTTTAGCCTTTGGCACATTTAGAAGAGGGGATGGAAAAAGGATACCCCACCTAGGTCTACCTGGGAATCCGGTAAGCTCGATGGTAACGTTTGAGGTGTTCGCTCGCCCAGCCATTTTCAAGATGATGGGCAGAACAGATTTAGCAAGACCTACTGTAAGGGCAATAATGGAGGACGCGGTCAAAAATAGGGACGGACGACGTGTCTTTGCCCGTGTTGTGGTAAGTCAGCGGGGGGACACATATTATGCCCGTGTCACGGGTGCGCAAGGTTCTGGAATTCTAACTTCGATGGTTAAGGCTAACGGGCTAGCAATCATTCCAGAAGCAGCTGAAGAGGTCAAGCCGGGAGAGCCTGTTGAAGTGGTGATGTTAAACTGGGGTAATGTTCAGTATTAATAGAGATGAATGGTCAAACTGAGGATAGAGCAGGATGATTTTCGAGGCGTCTAAGTTTGTTTTTAAGCCGCCACCTTTGATTTCTCGGGCTCGGCGGGTTTTGATTAAGCCTAATGCCAGCTATCCGATGCCATACCCTATTAGCACCAGCCGGGAGACTTTGAATCACGTAATTGAGAGCATAAAGCAAGTCAGCGATGCCGATATCATTATTCTTGAGGGAACTCCGAGCGGGGAGTCCATATATCCGATATATCAGGCTTTAGGTTATGATTTCCCAAGAGTGCTGATGTTGGATGTTCGGGATTGTATCTGGGTAGAGGTGGAGAATCCTCTTCTTCATCCGTTCGCTATAGCCACTTTTTGGATACCCAATGTGGTCCTTTCTAGCGATTATTTAATCAGTATCGCGCCGTTCAAGATTATCAATGGGAGTGGTTACTTCACTGTGCCGAATCTTCTGAGTTTGTTACCTGTGAGTAAATACAGGGGGGATGCACTGGGTGGTTGGGGGACATTGTACGATCTGGGAATAGAAAAGGTTATCGCTGACCTTTATTTCACTTTACCTTTCGACTTGGGCATTCTTGATGCTCGCCAAAAATTTGTCGGCACTGACAATTCTTTCCAGGGAAGAATAGAGGAGTGTGGGAAGATTCTTGTTGGCGAGCCTTATGAGCTTGACCGTGAAGCAGCACAGATAAGCGGTGCTGAAGCAAACTATCTCACTCTGATCGAAGCTGGTAAGGCTGAACTTGAAGCTTAGGGCGATGGCAGAGCCATACAGGGATACCAAGCTGGAGGATCTCCGTTACTTCATTGATTTAGACTGGCTTGAGGAAAACGACCGCTCTTTTGTTACTGTTGCGTTTCACTGTCTCTGTGCGGAATGTCAGAAGCGGTTCTCTCAGGAGTTAACAAATGTGGAGAAAGTCTCGCTGTTAACAAATATCCGAGACTGCTGTTCAAAAGCACCGGATTTTTTCAGCGAGAACTTG
>DTZC01000151.1 GCA_012961565.1 Dehalococcoidia bacterium | reverse complement strand
GCCGTGTGCCAGTCATGGCAATGAATTACCTCCGGCTGCCAGTCCAACCTGGACAACATATGAAAAACGCTGCGACAAAACAGAAGAAAACGTTCCAAGTCAGCCTTACCATATACTTCTCCAGAACTAGAAAAGTCATCGCTATCCACAAGATAGACCTTGACCTTGCCCCAGAGCTCGGTAACTTTTAAGGAGACTTCCTTTTCTTTTCTGGCTACCTGTAGTTTCACACCATCAATCACCGACAGCAGGGGGAATCTGTCGGTGTCTATGAGGCCATACCTTGGCAATATGATACGGACGTCATGGCCTGATTGATTTAATGCTTTAGGCAGGAAACCAATAACATCTGCCAAGCCACCAACTTTGACCAGAGGTGCACCTTCAGCAGCAACGAAGAGAACTTCCATCAGGCGACTTTGCCTTCCCTCTTAGCAAAGCAGCGATAGTCAATGTCTGGGAAAATCTTGTCCAACTCCCACAACTGATGAACCAAGGCTAAGGCAGCCTTGCCCGCTCGTCCCGATTCTGCAATATCAGCCAGTTGCTGAAACCGATTAACATGCTGCAAGAAACGGTTCTCAGCGTAATAACGAGCCTGACCAGTAGTTGTTAAAAACTGCCAGTCGCTGGACTCCAGCAGAAGTAGCTCTCTTGCCGCCTGATTCAAAACCTCTTTCATCACCCCTCGAGCCTCACGGTATCTAGCCACCAGCCTTTCCATTCTCAATTCAGCCGCATGGATAATCGGCCACATCCACTCAGTATCAGCGTTTTGCCAGGTAAAATGGCCACCACCCACCCCCCAAGAACTCTCAGGTAGAGCCAGTACTTCCTCCGGTGGATGATTCTCAACGAACTCAGTAGCTGTGGTCAACTCGACCAACTCACTATGACTTATGCATCGCAGAACTTCTTTAATCCAGTCAATGCCCTCAAACCACCAGTGCCCGAAAAGCTCAGTGTCATAAGCAGCAGCGATGATACCGAATTTCCCCGTTTCCTGATAGAAGTTAGCAATTAGCTCATCAACCAAACCGGCGTAATGAGAGCTATGCTCAGCAACACGCTGTCTAGCCCAGTAGGGGTCGTAATATTCCTTATAAGCCAAGTCCAACTTAGCCCCGGTAACCCTCCAGTACTGGAAACCCGAAACTCCATCCTTCTTATGAAACTCACGGTAATGAAAGTCACCAGGATAACCCCATTCAGCAGACCATACCTGCATACTAGTACGGTTATTCCTTCCGATAACTGCTACTTCGGGAGTCCGGACCCAGTAGGGTAGAAAAGTAGTTCTCTGCGCCGGTTCCGGATAGTTGGTCATGGGCACAAGGTAGCGCTTTGACACACTGCCATAGGGTCCAATCACTTCTTCTCTAGCTTTACCCACCGGCTCGCCACCTTCCACAGTGTGCGTTTCAGCAAAAAAACAACCCATCCCAAGCTGACTTACAAAAGATTCCAATCCCGGCTTGACATAATTTTTAGCCCCGCTGCTGGCATAATAAGCAGGTCGATAGCCACACTCCGGGAGCCAGACTGAGGATGGTTTTCGACCGAAATACCGCTGGTAACTTTGCTTCCCAATCTCCAGCTGACCGTAAATCGAAGAGTCACGCTCCAGCAGTGGCAGATAAGCATGTGTGGCTGCACTGGTTGCTATCTCTATAAAACCATCATCCTGTAGCCCTTTAAGTGCACAAACGATATTGCGCCCGAATCGCTCATTAAAGCTGCTCAGTAGATATTCATATCTGTCAAGATAAAACTTTGCCAGATACACAAGGTGCCCTTCACCAGCCCTTTCAAAGCGGCCGACGTCCGCCTGAGCTCGCCGAATTTTGTCTTCCATGAACTCCGCCAGGTGCTCAATCACCAGCGGGTCAGTGAGCTGCTCAATTAACACCGGTGTAATGCCCAGCGTCAGCTTGAAGGAACAGCCTTCCTCCTTCAAGTCATAGAGGGCATTCAGCAACGGAATATAAGTTTCAGACGCCGCTTCATGTAGCCACTCTTCACCATGAGGCCAACGTCCCGCATTGCGACAATAAGGAAGATGGCTATGTAACACGAATGTAAAAGCGCCGACTTTCATTCTTCGACCTCGCTGTGTTTGTCACAGTGGATGACGCCGGGGTGCCTTACTAGTTACACTTTCTCCGCTAGCGATGACTTTGGCTGGAAAATCACCAGCCTCCACCCAGCAACCAATTTTGCAGTTACGACCGATTTTGATTTCTGCAGGGATTCTGGTACCTTTCCCTACTACAGTTATGCCTGCATTCAGGTTCTCCGGTTCCTCTTTGTTGGGTGAAAAATCGTCACCATAACCAATATGTGCTCCCGCACCAATCCAGACCTGTTTGTCTACTACAGAACGATCTACAGTGGCACCTTTGCCTACAGTGCTATCCTCAAAAACAATGGAGTCTTTTACCACTGCTTCCTCCTCAACAAACACACCGGCAAAGATGATCGAACTGTCCACACGCCCGTTTATGATAGCTCCGTTAGCCACCAGACTTCTGGTTACCTTTGCATTTGGCCCCAGCTTCGCTGGTGGCTTATCTTTATACGCTGTCCTAATCTCAGCAGTTGGGTCATAAAGATTAAGCTCCGGCAAATCGACAATCAAGTCCATATTGGCTTGCCAATAAGACTCAACAGTACCCACATCCCTCCAGTAACCACGAAACCGGTAGCCGTAGACCTTACGTTTCCCAATAATCTCCGGCAAAATGTTATGCCCGAAGTCATGTCCACCCCTTTTTTGACCGTACTCCTCCAGGCACTCGATAAGGACGGTCTTATCGAAAATATAAATCCCCATTGAAGCCAGGTTACTCTTGGCATTTTTGGGCTTTTCTTGAAAGTCAATTACACGTTCATTATGGTCTAAAGTGATAATCCCAAATCTGGAAGTTTCCGCCAGAGGTACCTCGGTCACTGCAACAGTCACATCGGCAGCCCTAGTTCTATGAGCATGTATCATATGGTCATATCTCATAACATACACGTGGTCGCCAGCCAGAATGAGCACCTCGTCTACTTTCTGGTCTTCTATATAATAAAGGTTCTGGTAAACGGCATCAGCAGTCCCTTTGTACCAGTCTCGACTAGAATGGCTCAAAAAGGGTTGCAGCAAAACAATCCCGCCCGTAGACCTGTCCAAGTCCCAAGGTCTGCCTACACCTATATGCCGAGTGAGAGACCGAGGATTAAACTGAGTGAGTACAGCAACATTATGAATCCCCGAGTTAGCACAATTGCTCAAGGTGAAATCGATAACACGGTATTTACCGCCAAAAGGAACAGCTGGCTTTGCTCTCTCAGCCGCCAGAATGCTTAAACGCTCGCTGGCACCACCTGCCAAGATTATAGCTAACACCCGATTCATCTCATCACCCCCACTTCCTTACATCCTTCACATATTCTAGCTTAAACCGACTTCGAATGTCGAATTAGGCTAGCACCGGTTCGGACAATTGGTATAGGCGGTTTCATTTTGTTACAATCCAATCGGTAAGGAGGATGACAATGAATTGGACACCGATTGTTGATTGGCTCATAGAACATGGCCCGCGCATATTGCTAATCATAGCCATATCAGTGGCAATCTATTATACCCTGCGCCACTTTGTGCCCCTCCTGATAAGGAGAGCGGTATCCCGCACCATGGAAGGGAAGCCAGAAACGGAAGTAAAGAAACGGATTGACACTCTTAGCAATGTGTTTATCGAGGTCGGGATAGTTTTTGTGGGCATAGTGGCTCTTTTCACCATTGCTTCTGAACTGGGAATAAACATTGCTCCTGCCCTTGCCGGTCTTGGTATTGCTGGCATTGCAGTGGGCTTCGGTGCCCAGAGCCTGGTAAAAGACATCTTCAACGGTATCCTTATCCTCCTAGAAGATCACTACACCATTGGGGACGTGGTTAAAGTCGCCGGAATCGGCGGGCTGGTCGAGGATATAAGCTTGCGCCGTACAGTTCTCAGAGACCTGGACGGCATAGTGCATAGTATCCCCAACGGCGAAATCGGAATTGCCAGCAATTACACCAAGGAGTGGTCACGGGTGAACATGAATGTCTCGGTAGGCTACGGTGAAGACCTCGACCACGTCATCGAGGTCATCAATCGAGTAGGCAAAGAGATGGCAGAAGACCCCAACTGGGCACCGCGAATTCTAAAAGCACCGACAGTACTCAGAGTAGACGAGTTCGAAGATTCAGGAATTGCTATAAAGATACTAGGTGAAACCAAGCCCCTGACCCAGTGGGATGTCATGGGAGAGCTACGCATGAGGTTAAAGAAAGCCTTTGACCAAGAAGGTATTGAAATCCCATGGCCTCACACCAAGGTCTTCTTTGGTGCTACACCAGAAATCAGCATAAAAGGACTCGCTGGGCAAAAAATCTCGCAGTCATCGCCAGCTCAACAAGCAACCAGACCAAAACACCACCGATAGAGTACTACTCCCACCTAAAATTGATAGCTGGCACGCTGAGAAACACCTTACCCCTGGCAGAGCTCAACAACCAAAAGGTCCAGGGCTAGGTCGTCATCATATTTCCCGGTCTTGATGGCGATATCAGCTTCCAATATTCTGCGGTAAGCACCCTTTACCTGCTCGAGAGTATAAGCTTTCGCCTGCTTTAGCGCCTTCTGCAAAGCATATTCTGACACCGATTCCAATGTATCCCGAGTTTCAGTCCGAAACAATCTCTGACCTAGCTCCTTGGCTATGATAAGCAAACGGAGTTGGCGGGTAATCATGACTAACACATAGGAGGGGGCAGCGCCCCCCTGCAGCAACTGGTGGAGCAACCGTTGTGCCACCTTTCTTCGCCCTTCAAAAATGGCATCTATCAAAGCAAATATGTTAGCTTCTCGCGTGTAGCTAGTCACCTGCCCTACATCCTCCTCGGTTATAAGCCGCCCCGAACAGAAAGCGAGCAACTTCTCTATCTCATTGCTCATAAGCCATAAATCTGGACCAACAAGCCCTATTAACGACGCGACCGCATCTGCGGATATGGTTCCACCACGTTGTTTCACCCTTTCCTCTATCCATTTAGCTAGCTCTTTCTCATTCAGCGGAGGGAAGGTCATAACTTTTGCTAGCGGTGCCAGCAATACAAGCAAGGGGTTGGTTGCCTTTATTTCACCATCAACAAGCGCCAATATAGTTGTTGACGGCATACTATCGACATATTCAGCTAACCCTGCCCACTCCCCTAATCCGGGATCGAGCCTCGTCTTTGAACGACCTGTGCGCCGTTTTTGCCCCGATTTTTGTTCAAACTGCCCCAGCAATCCCTGGACTACCACCAAGCGATAAGGGCACAGAAATGGGACAGCACTGCAGGCATCTATAAGGCGACCTAAACTCAATTGCTGTCCATCTAGAAGAACGGTATTAACCGCCAGCATCTCTGGGTTCCCTAGCTTCTCTTTTATCTTCCCCAGAGCCTCATGACGAGAAAAATCATCCTTACCATATAGTATGTAAATCAAGACCCAACCTCGCCTTATTGTATCACAGGTAAAGCCATCAATTTCACATCACAACCCATTATAAGCCGGGTCGAGGGAGATGAGGATGTTTACTAATGTAGCTGTAAGGCTTTAGCCAGCCCTTATTTTT
>DTZC01000150.1 GCA_012961565.1 Dehalococcoidia bacterium | reverse complement strand
TGCCTGTAGCCCCGAGGTTTTAACCTCAGGAACTCGACCCTGAAGGGTCGAGGCTACATCGGTGGATTAATATGCACCAAGAACGGATTGTTGCTAAACAGTCTCTAGAGGGGTAACCGTTTACTACAGCGCCAACTTTATCGCTAGACTTATTTGAGGGAGGCTAAGCACAGTACCAAAAAGCTAAACAGGTTGGGCTGGCGTATCCATGTCCAGCAAATATATCGCTCACCACAACGAAAAATAAGGCCGAGGGGGCATAGCTACACTGGTATGTAGAGCACAAAGTGGCTTACACCCTCTTCTCGAAATGAGCTAACAAAGATGGACTTTCTCCTATTGCAGCGGGCATTTAATAATAACAAGCCAGTAGGCTTGCCATGTTCCTACCTAGCGGTGACAATAACCAGAAAGTAACAAGGTTGACCGCGAGACAGAGAGACTTGTTCTAAGAATTGGAGGTAACTTGTGACTCGGAAAGTTGCAATTATTGCAGTTGCTCAAACGAAATATGAACCAAGCAAATCGAGCCAGAGAATGGAGGAACTCGTCTACGAGGTGGTGAAACAAGTGCTCCAGGAGACCGGTCTAAAATTCACCGAAGATGGGACGGGTATTGACGCTGCAGTTACTGTTTCGGATGACATATGGGACGCGAGGACAATCTCTGACGCCCCAATTGGTGACGTGGTAGGCGCTCACCACAGGAGTGAAGAAAAGGTAGCCCAAGAGGGGGCTCAGGGGGTCTTCTACGCTGCAGCTACAATACTTTCGGGACACCATGACATTGTTTTACTCGCCGCCCACTGCAAGGAGTCCCAAGTCTTGTCCAGAAACCTGGTGACCAGCTGCGGGTTCTGTCCTTTGTTTCACAGAATGCTAGGCTTCGACTACCTCTCCGCAGCAGCCCTCCAGGCCACACGTTACATGTACAAGCACGATATCACCCGAGAACAGTGTGCCAAGGCTGTTGTTAAAAGCTACAAAAACGCCAAGAACAACCCATATGCCCAGGCTTATCGGGATGTAACGGTTGAAGATGTCCTGAATTCTCCAATACTAGCATCCCCCATAAGTGTTTTCGATTCCTACCCTGTCTCCGATGGCGCTTGTGCTATGATACTTGCCACCGAGGAAAAGGCGAAAAGGCTAACAAATAAGCCTGTCTGGATATTGGGAATGGGAAACTGTTACGACTCTCATTACCTCGGTGATAGAGAGCTGGCAGATTGTCGCTCCCTAGAGCTAGCTGCTGAACGTGCTTATCGCATGGCAAGCATAAGTAACCCCCTGCCAGATATAGATGTGGCTGAAATATCAGCGCACTACTCCTACCAAGAACTACTCTGGACCGAAGGACTTGGCTTCTGTCATAAGGGCGAAGGGGGCAAACTTATTGACAGCGGAAAAACGGAATTTAGAGGAGAGCTCCCAGTGAATCCGTCAGGCGGAACACTGGTGGGAAACCCCGCCCTGGTCAGCGGCATGATCCGCGTAAGCGAGATAGTATTGCAGCTTCGCGGAGAAGCTGGAGCTCGCCAAGTGGAAGGTGCACGAATCGGCCTGGCTCACGGCACCTCTGGTCCCTGCGGACAGTTTCACTCGGTATTGATTCTGGGCGCTGACGGAGGTAAATAGAGATGACGCGAAATAGAAATGTGGCAATTGTAGGCATCGGTCAGACCCCCCATCGAGCCCACCGCCAAGACATGAGCCAGGTAGAAATGGTAAATGAAGCTGTAAGAGCCGCCTTAGAGGATGCAAGGCTCGATTTGAAAGCCGTGGACGCCATCGTCCACGGAAATATGGAGCTTTTTGAGGGAAACTTCCAGGGAGATATGTGGCATGCCACCGGGGATGGGGCTTATCTAAAATCTGGGCTAAGGGTTACAACAGGTGGTACAACAGGTGGAACACTAGTATGCGCAGGTGACCATCTAGTCGCCTCTGGCATCTTCGATATCGTCCTACTCATAGGATGGGAAAAACACGAGGAGGGACATACTACAACAGGCATAACAGGTATGGCAGACCCTCTGTGGGGCAGAAAGTTGCAAACTGGAGCTATAGGTGCCCTTCGAGCAGCCCGCATGATGAGGGAGTACGGGCGACGCGCTGAGCTTGCCGCTGCCAAACTTAGAGTTCAAATCGGAGAAAATGCCTCGAGAAACCCATACGCTCACCTTAGAACAAAGGTCACCATTGAGGACGTTCTCAATTCACCTCTTCTAGTATATCCCTTGAGACTATTACACATGTGCCCTCAGTCAAATGGGGCTTGCGCTTTGCTGCTAGCCTGCGAAGAGGAGGCGAAAAACATTACCAAGAAGCCAGTATGGATAAAAGACCATGTTACCGTGCATAGAGAGAACTTTATGGTGCCTTCTGAAGTTATAGTAAATGAGGATAGAGGAGAGATGTCAACTATGGAGCTGGCAGCAAGAAGGCTGTACCAGAGAAATGGCATAGTTAATCCACTTAAAGAGATAGACGTCTTTGAGATGTATGACCCGCATGTGTGGATGCATATTGAGTGGATGGAAAAGTTTCTACTTTTGGAAAAAGGCGAGAACATAAGAATGATAGAAAATGGCGCCACGGCAATAGACGGCGTATTCCCGATAAATCCGTCCGGCGGAGTGGTAGCAACCAATCCAATTGGTGCCACAGCAATGATTCGAGTGGCTGAAGTAGCTCTTCAGATCCGAGGAGATGCTGGTGAACACCAAATCCCGCGAGATGTCAACATAGGCATGGCTTCTTCGTTTGGAGGGACAGGCTGGACAATTTTGCACCTTCTTAGCAAACACCCCAACTAAGGAAGGGAAAGATGGACAAGCAAAAAGAAGAATATATCGTAATACCAATCACATTAAGTCTTCCCTGTCGATTCTCCGCTGGACCCTATATGGGGAGGTTTCTCAGAGAATTTAAGCAGAAGAGGATACTCGGTGTTAAATGCCCTAGCTGCGGACGCACATTCGTTCCACCCCGGCAGATGTGTGGCAGATGCCACACTGAGACCTGTGAGTGGGTCGAGCTTAAAGACACAGGAACACTACTATATTACGACATTGTATACTACGAGTTTATTGACCCAACCACTGGAGAAAAGAAACCAGTCCCATGGGTACATGGACCGATTCAACTCGACGGCAGTGATGGGGACGTGGTGGTTGATGAAATTGCGCTGAACCCAACCCACTTCAAAGAGCGGACAATGGCGCAAACGCTTTCAACACTTGTTCATGAGATGTGTCATCTCTGGCAACACCATTTTGGTAAGCCGCCACGCGGTAATTATCATAACAAGCAGTGGGCAACCAAGATGCTGTCATGTGGTCTGATACCTTCTGATACAGGCCGTGAAGGCGGTAAACAAACAGGTCAGAACATGACGCATTATATTGAAGACGGCGGCGTGTTTGATAC
>DTZC01000149.1 GCA_012961565.1 Dehalococcoidia bacterium | reverse complement strand
AGACAAAAAGTACAAAACAATCATTTACCAGAAGGATGAAAAAAATCCTTACATTGTGTACATCATCCTGAATAGGCCTGATAAAAATAATGCCATAAGTGTGGGACCGGGAGAGATGACTGATGAAGTTCAGGATGCTGTCCACCGGGCAAACAGGGATGATGATGTAAAAGTTGTCATCTATAAGGGCAATGGCAAGAACTTCTGTGCTGGATATGACCTTTCGATGGTGTATCGTGTGTACGGTGGAAGTCCAGAGATACGCCCGCTGCAATCTAAGAGGCTTCAGGTGGATTTCGACCACATTGCGGGCCTGCCGCGCACTCTTATTCTTTGCAACAAAGTGACAATAGCTCAAATACATGGTTGGTGTATTGAAGCGGGGATGTATTTTGCTGAGTGTGCTGATATAGCTATCAGTACTAAGGATGCCAAGATTGCACATAGAGGGCAGCGGCTTGCCTTCGGCGGGCAGCCATTTATGCCTTTTGAGCTATTTTTAGGACATACCAAGAAAATAACAGAAATGCTCATCACTGGAAGGACTGTCAGTGGAGAGGAAGCAGAGCAGATGGGCTTAGTGACCAAAGCAGTCGAGCCAGAGGAACTGGAAGAGGTTGTGAATAATCTGGCTGAGGCGATAACCCTCCTGCCCAGGGACTGCATTGTCATGGGCAAGATGAGGAGACGGTTCAGCTATGAACTTATGGGCGCTATCAACCTGACAATTCATCCGGTCTTTCATACGTTGAGTACCAATCTACACTATGCTGAGGACGAGAAAGAACTTATGTTTCTTAGGGATAGGGAGAAGATGGGAGAACGAGAAGCTTTTCAAAAGCTTCATGAAGCTTTTGATAGAGCGTTAGATAGGACGAAATATTTTAGGAGCTACGGAAGGAAATAAGCGCTGATTGGATTAAGGAGCAGCATGGGAATTGAAGCTGTAGGGGAATTAGTTCGCTTCGCGGTTCGAACTAGGCTTGTAGATATACCAGATGATATTACAGAGTTTGTCAAAGGGCTGATTCTGAAAACGGTGGCGGGAATGCTTGCTGGGTCATCTATGCCTGCGGGCAGGAAGGTCGCTGAGTTCGTTAGGGAAGTGGGTGGACTTCCGGAGGTGGGAGTCATTGGGTGTGGTTTACGGGTTCCGCTTTGGCAGGCGGTGTTTGCTGACGCATTCCTTGCCCATGCTTCTGAACTAGAGGATGATAGATTTCGCAGTGGTACAAGCTGGGACATCACAGTTGTGCCTGTTATTTTACCCCTAGCTGAAAAGCTAAAACTGTCAGGTGAAGATATAGTCGAGGCGTCCGCTGTTGGACTGGAAGTTCTTTCTAGAACTTCCCAATTTTTCCCCCAAGGGCATATGGGGCTCACAGTTGTTCCCGGTTCTGTGGGGCCTGCGGCCACTGCTGCCAGGGCTTTGAGACTGGACGAGGGGCAAACGAGGTCAGCCTTTGGTTTGGCTATGTCGGGGGTGCCGGTTTCGTATCTCAATTTTGGTACCGATGCCCATTACTTTGAAACTGCACTTCAGTCCCTAAATGGCTTAGTAGCAGCCGAGCTGTCTAAGCATGGAATGAGTAGCAATCCCGACATAGTAGCGTATTTAGCCCGGCTACTGGGTGAGGACAGGGTTGATGCAAAAAAGATTGTCGATGGGCTAGGTGTGCAATGGCAACTCCGCGATATCTGGGTCAAGAAATACCCCTGTTGCTTCTACACCCATCGATATATCGATGCTCTCCTTGGTGTAATGAAAGAGGAAGATATCCCGTCAGGTCAGATAGAAAGTGTAACTGTACACGTGGCTGAAGGTGCTGCCGAAATCTGTAATCGCCCTGAGCCGCAAAGCCTTGGAGACCTCCAATTTAGTTTTCACCATGCTTTAGCTGCAGCTATGCTGGACAAAGACGTGAACTTTAGCCATTTCACTGAAGATAAAATCCCAGAGCCGAGATTCAAAGAAGCTCGTTCTAAAGTAAAAGTTGTTATTCACCCCGAGTGGGCTTCTACGTTTGCCATGGATACACCGGCTCATATAGTGGTCAGGCTTTCAGGTGGAAGAGAATTGTTAAGGGAGAAGAGGTACCCGCTTGGTTCTCGCGAAGAGCCATTGACAAAGGTTGAATTTCGGAGGCTGTTCCACAAGTTCGTTTCTGGTATATTGGAACCACAACAGGCTGAATATGCCGCGGATGCTCTTTCCAATCTAGAACAGTTGACTAAGGAGGAGGTAGAGAACTTTATCAAGACAATCACAGTAGTTGATACATTTGTCTAAATGTTTCTCACAGCTCGGAATACTTAGTGGAGTAATGGGGCACACAAGTGCGAGCAAGGTGTTTGGCTACCGTGTATCAGTGGACTCTGTGGCATTGATTAGGGTTGGAGCGTGGGCCTGGAGAAGTGGCAAAGAGTGAAATAAGAAATCATGCCTTGAGTCTGCGTCTTTGGCAGGTCTCAAATTTGAAAGGAGGTCATAATGAGCATTTCCTTTGACTTAACAATTGAGCAAGAATCCGTAAGAAAGGAAGCTTATGAATTTGCTCGAGAACAAATCGCACCTCTGATAGCAGAGATAGACGAGAAGGACGATTCTGCTTTAGTTTTATCTATACATAAGAAAATGGCGCAACCCCCGTATAGCTATACTGGAATCTGGATTCCGAAAGAATACGACGGTACTCCTCGAAGCCTCCTTGAAAACTGTATTATTACTGAGGAACTGGCTGCCGGAGGGTTAGCCGGTATAGGAGTGGTTATCATAGAGGTGCTAGGGGTGGGTGTAGCTCTGCCGATATTGATAGGGGGGCGTCAGGAACAGAAAAGAAAGTACTTACCTCTGATAGCGCGTGGTGAGGCTTTCGGAAGCTTCGGACTAACAGAGCCTGGTATTGGCTCGGATGCTGGTGCTCTTACCACTCGAGCTGTATTGCGCAATAATGTGTATGTGTTGAATGGTAGAAAGCGCTATGAGAGCTTCGCTCATATAGCTGACTTCAACGTAATCTTTGCCAAAACAAGTCCCGAAAAAGGTGCCAAAGGAATCAGCGCATTTATAATCCCCAAGGAGACACCAGGGTTCAGGGTGGTAGAAAGAGTGCCATGTATTGGGCTAAGAGGACATCAAGATGAAGAAGTGGAGCTCAAGGATTGTCGCATTCCCAAGGAGAACCTGATAGGGGAAGAAGGTAAGGGACTGAAGTATGCTTTAAGTACTCACGACAAGACAAGGACCAGTGTTACTGGGGGGTTCATAGGACTTGCTAGGGCGGCCTTGGAGGAGGCGGTAAAATTCGCCAGAGCAAGGAAGGCCTTCAGTCAACCTATCTCCGAGTTTCAGGCAGTAAGTTTCCCGTTAACCGAAGTAGCCATAGCCATTGAGGCGGCGAGATTGCTTACTTATAGGGCCGCTTGGCTTTCTGACAGGGGTGAACGACACACTGTTGAAACAGCAGCCGCAAAGGTCTTTGCTTCTGACCTACTTATTAAAGCTACAAATGTGGCGATAGATGTGCATGGTGGGTTTGGAGGAACGAAGAGATTCCCCGTAGAACGTATGTTAAGAGACGCCAGAATATGGGTTTTCGCTCAAGGTGCTCCTAATATTATGAAGCTAATCGTAATGCGCGATCTCTTTAAGAGATTAGAGCCACCACAGTCGTTGCTAAACCAGGTAGCAGCTAGGGGATAGTGAGGGGTAAACAGCCTCCAGATATAATTGAGATACTGGCGAAGTCTTAGCCTCCCGCCAAACTTGTTGACTCGACCAGTGCTTCTTGCTGTGCCAGTGTAATGGAGCGATGGTATCAGTGGGGTATATTTGTTCAGTCACCAAACGGATTACCAGATTTGTCATTGTGTAAAGGGGTGAAAAGTTGTATTGGTTCAGTCTTCAAATAGACGAAGTGACACTCGGTGATTGAGCACGGCGTTGAAACCGAGCGACACAAATCATAACTCAGTGGCTGCACTGTTAAGCAAAAATGTCGGGGTGGCCGGATTTGAACCGGCGACCACCTGAACCCCATTCAGGTGCGCTACCAGGCTGCGCTACACCCCGTGGTT
>DTZC01000148.1 GCA_012961565.1 Dehalococcoidia bacterium | reverse complement strand
GCGAATTCTGAGGACATGGTTGCTTGGGTCTTGCAGCATAAGCGATACGTGCTCTGGAGCATAGAGGTTGACCAATTCGATAGCTTCATCGAGGCTTGCTACCACCGCTATCACCCCTTTAGTCTCTAGTGCCTCCCTAGCAATAGCTTGCCGTTCCAATTTTGCCAGTTGCAGTTTAATCTCATTGTCTACACTGTCTGCTAGTTTCGGTGAAGTGGTGATTAAGATAGCTGATGCTAGGGGGTCATGTTCGGCTTGAGCTATGAGGTCAGCGGCGCAAAACGAGGCGTCTGCACTATCATCAGCTACAATCATCAGTTCACTGGGGCCGGGAAGGCTCTCTATGTCCACCACCCCGTAGACCATCTTCTTGGCGGTAATCACAAAAACATTGCCCGGACCACAAATTTTATCCACCTTCGGTACTGATTCGGTGCCGAAAGCTAGAGCGGCGATAGCCTGGGCTCCGCCTATCTTGAAGACGCGGGCGACCTTAGCGATGTCGGCGGCGACAAGCACAGATGGTGCAATGGTGCCGTCTTTTTTGGGAGGAGTGGCTACTAAGGTCTCTGCTACCCCGGCTACTCGCGCCGGGATAGCTGTCATCAGCACTGTGGAGGGATAGGCAGCAGTACCCCCTGGTATGTAAATTCCCACTCTGCTCAGAGGTGTCACTTGTCGTCCCACGCCATGGCTGAGAAACCCAGACTCTAATATCTGCCTGCAAGCCGTGTGGAATTCTTCTATCCTCTTTGTTGCCAGTTCCAGCGCCGACAATAGCGCCTTATCAACTTTCTGGTAGGCTTCGGAGATTTCATCCCGGGTGACCTCCAGTGACTTTAGTTTAGCCCCGTCCAGTTTCTTGGTATATTTAAGAAGGGCATCATCGCCTTTACGGCGCACCTCTCTGAGGATTTTCCTGACTATCTTTTCTGTGGGAGGCTCTTTGTCTCTTGTCTTCCCTTTAGACGCTGGTGCTGGAAGACATAACCCAATGCAGGACGCATCTCTGCTCAACACAAGTTTTGCTTTTTCAAAGCCTTTGACAATTTTCATCTCAATTATCCTGAGCTGTACGGCGGAAGAGTTCGACCAGGGAAGCGATTTTTTCCCTTTGAGGTGAGGAGTGCAGGCTATTTCTGTTGCCGATAAGGCAAGCTGTGGACTGAAACAGTGTGTCTATGATTTTGAGCTTATGTCTGATTAGTGTCTTTCCGGTCTGCGTATTTTCTATGAGTAAGTCGGCATCTTCCGGTAGGAAAGCCTCGCTGGCTCCCCAGGTGGGAATAACTTTATAGCGGCTGACGTGGTGTTCATGTAGATATTTGTCAGCTATATTGGTGTATTCTGAGGCTACTCTCAATGGCGATAATTGACTATTCTGCACTAATTGCTTTAAGTCCCCGATGGTGGTTGCAGGTAATTTCTGACTGACTACTGCCACTATCCTTACTTGTCCAAAGCCGAGGTCAACAAGTGCTATGGCCGGGCTTGAAGGGAAACGGTACAAGTGGTCGAGAAGCCAGTCCTTACCGGTTATTGCCAGGTCGAAATTGCCGTTAGCTACCTGAAGTGGCATATCCTGTGGTCTGACCACTTTGGCATTGACCCAACTCAAGTTGAGGCTTGGGCGTCGGTTGAGGTTGTTTTCCGAGTAACCCTGTATCTTCAGTCCAGCTTTGGCTAGGAATTCTGCGGTCGGCGTTCGCTGATGTCCGTCAGGCAGTGCCAGCCAGACCTTATCCCTGTCCAATTCTGGAGGCAGTTTAGTATAACTTCTAGCCAGCGCTGGTTCGATTTGCAGCCATGGTTTGTGCTTTGTCTCGAGACCGCTGCTGAAGTGCGCTATGATTTGGCTGATATTCTTGGTCTGCAGGCTTTCCTGATTGGCAATGAGAAAAGCACTCGTCGAGGCCAAAGTCTTGAGCGGAATCAGGTTTTGGGCTCTTAGTTCAGAGTCGCTGGTTGTCCATATAACTACTATGTCAGCATTTTCTGGCGGATATACCTCGGTAGCTCCCCATATGGGAAAAATCCTGAATCTCCTCAGTCTGAGATTTAGAGCTGAGGTTTCTGCCAGATTGGGATACTCGGTCACCAGGCGCCAGTTGTGCTCCGCTGTTTTCAGGTCATCGAGGCTGGATATGTTCCCGTAGCTGCTAGCCGCCAGGTATATGTTTCCTCTCCCGTATTCTAGGTCTAATACCTTGGTTATGGCACTAGCCGGAAACTTGGCTAGGAGTTCCTCCACCCAATCTGAGCCACAGATGCCAAGGTCGTAGTTACCCACTGCCACTTGTACAGGTATGTCCTTCTCTTGAAACATCTTAGCCGTAAGGTTGGGGTATTTAGTTGATTTTAGGCGATAGACCCGTGTCGTCTGGGTATAGTCCGTAAACTCCAGACCTATGTATGTCAGGAGGCAGGCAGTAGCTGGCTGGAGTCTTCCTTTGGGTAGAGCTAATTTGATGAGTTCCGGGTGATGTCTGGTTAGCAAGTTATGTTGAGCCTCCTATTATTCGAATCACGTCGGCGATTGAGGATGCCTCTTGCTGTTCGTTTTGCATTTGGTCGGTGATAAGGAAAGTTGGCGTCTTGCCCTGAACCGATATTGCCCAGCGCCAATTCGAGTGGCGGCTGTCAAAATCAAGCTCGGCTATATAGCCAGCTTGACGCAATGAATCAGCCAGTTGGAAACTGGCTTTGAGTGTCTCGGGAGTTGCTGTGGCACACCTGACTGAGACCTTCTTTTGAGCATTTGGTTTGATTTTTGGCTGGACTAGGCTGATGAGCGGGTCGACATAGAGGGCGAAACCACAGGCTGGGGTGTTCTTACCGCCTATGAGAGGAATAAGGCTATCATATCGACCACCACTACCTACTCTGCTGCCTCTGGCTGAAAACTGGAAGCAAAGCCCGGTGTAATATTCGAAATCTGTAGTCGATGTAATATCAATCCGGTATGTATAACCAAGGACATCGAGGAGTGTGGTGATGGTAGTGAAATTTTCCAGCGCCGAGGTTAATCTTGTGGAGAGCCCGGGCAAAGCTTTCAGATTTTCAAGGAAGCTACTAGACTTACCTTGCAGGTCCAGCAGCAGCGACATGAATTTGCTGGCAGTTGAATTGCCCAGCTTGGCCTCTGTCAGTACCTGCCAGTTGCCTTCCAGAATCTGGTCTGTCAATTTTTGTTCTTCTTCCGGGTTCAGTTTCAACTCCTTGATCAAAGCTTTCAGCATACCGGCATGGGATAGCTGTATTTGGATGTCACCTATGTCCAAGTTCCGCAGAATCTGGGCAGCCAGCAGGATTAGCTCTACATCTGAAGCTGGTTGACCGCTGCCTATGAGTTCAGCTCCGCATTGCCACCGTTCCCTGTTTTCTCTTCCCGTCTCTTCGAAAACAAAAACGTTGGTGATGTAGAAGAGCCTGGCTGTCCCCTGCCGGCTCAGGTTCTCCACATATAGTCTGGCAACAGGTATAGTGCCGTCGGGTCT
>DTZC01000147.1 GCA_012961565.1 Dehalococcoidia bacterium | reverse complement strand
CAGAGCAACTCCGTGTCTCTCCATAGCTGCCAGTACCGGGACCAGGGGCATCTCCACCTCGTGGAAAAGCCGCCATAGTTTTTCCCTATCAAGCTCGCTCTGGAGCACGGTTTTCAGTCTCAGGGTGATGTCGGCATCGGCACAGGCGTAATTAGCAACCTGCTCTATGGGGGCCATCGCCATGGAAAGCTGCTTGGCTCCGCTACCGATTATGTCGGTGATGGGGGTCATTTCTATGCCCAGTTTCTTGAAAGCCAGCGCCTTGAGGTTCAACGGCTTTTCGCCTAGGAGATAAGCAGCGAGCATGGTGTCAAAGAACAGGTTCTGAAGGTCTATCCCGTATTCAGCCAGCACCATCATGTCAAATTTACCATTATGGGCTATTTTGCCTATTCTGGCGTCTTCAAGTAACGGTTTGAGCTGGGAGATAACCTGAGATAATGGTAACTGGACTATCTGGCTTAGACCGCGGTGACCCACAGGGATATAGTAAGCTTCGCCCGCTGCTGGGGCTATGGAGATACCAACCAGTTCTGCAGCCATGGCTTCTTTGCTGGAGGTCTCGACGTCTACGGCGATTTCTGTAGTGGTTGACAATCTGGCAACAAGCTCGTCGATAGCTTGGCTTGCGTTGAGTATGTGGTAGTTCTTGTGAGGAGCGATGTGGCTGACAGTCGGAGCGGGCGCCTTTTCTATTTTCTCCGGCAGTCTGGAGAGTAACTGGACAAAGCCCAGTTCGCGGAAGAGGTCAACTACCTGCTGCCGGTCGTAAGTGGTTACTTTGCAGTTATCAAGGTCTAGCGTTACCGGAACGTCGGTGACTATTACTGCTAGCTCCTTGTTTTGAAGGACCCGGGCTTTGTGGTTGAGAAGCAGGGGCCGCAGTCTTTCAGGGATCACCTGGTCGATATGGGCGTAGATTCCCTCAATGCTGCCAAATTGCTGCAGTAGTCTGGCTGCGGTCTTATCGCCAATGCCCGGGATGCCGGGGATGTTGTCGGAGGGGTCGCCGGTCAGAGCTTTGAAGTCGGCAAGCTGCTGAGGGGATATACCGTATTTTCGCTGCACTTCCGTCTCATCGTAGGTCAGGATATCGCTAAGAGTCCGCCTTGGCGCCAGTACCTTTGTCCGTGGTGATACCACCTGAAGCATATCATTGTCACCGGTGACGATGATAGTATCGATACCCAGCTGGCTAGCCTGACGACTCAAAGTGCCAAGGACATCATCTGCTTCATAGCCATCTATTTCGAAGGTAGGAATATGGAAAGCATCCACAAGCTGGTGTACGCGCTTTATCTGGCTGACCAGCTCATCTGGGGCTCTAGGACGCTGGGCTTTATAATCTTCAAATTTTTCATGTCTGAAAGTTGGTGTGGGGCGGTCAAAGGCGATTGCCCAGTGAGTTGGCTTGATTTCATTCAGTACCTTAAGCAAAGTGCTGGCGAAGCCCTGGACAGCGTTGACCATTTCACCGGTCTTAGATATTGTTAACACCGGTAAGGCGTGGAACGCACGATGCACCAGGGAATTCCCATCAATAAGAAGCAGCAGCGGTATCTGCTTAGTCATGATTCGAAACCTAACATTTTTCTGTAGACTAGCAATCCTATTATATATCATGCGCATACCCGTGGTATACTGAAGATGCGCCTCGGGCCAGCTTAGGAAAGCGGAAGCTGACATTTGGAGATAGCTTCTGTCTGCCGAGGTAGCTGTTGTCTTGCTCCTGCATGATAATGGTGGACGGGTCTGCCTGCGGGTGTTATGCTTTAAAGACCAGAAAATGACCAGACCGATTGTAGCTATAATTGGCAGAGCTAATGTGGGCAAGTCAACGCTATTCAACCAGCTGGCTGGTGAGCGGCTGGCTATCGTTGAAGACCTGCCCGGTACCACGCGTGACCGTGTCTTTGCTGATGTTTCCTGGCAGGGGCATCAGGTGACTCTGGTTGATACCGGTGGCCTAGAATTGCAGCCGGGTTCATCTTTGACGCAGAAGATTAAGGAGCAGGTGGAACTGGCTATAGCTGAAGCCGATGTGGTCATTTTCTTGGTGGATATTCGCGATGGGGTGATTGCTGCTGACCTAGAAATAGCTGACCGTCTGCGCAGCTGCAACAAGCCTATGGTGCTGGCAGCCAACAAAGCAGACAATAGCAGACTGGACAACCAGCTCGGTGACTTCTACCGTTTAGGTCTCGGTAGTCCGCTGGCTATTTCTGCGCAGCATGGTCGGGGCATGGACGAGCTGCTGCAGGCTGTGGCATCGCTTCTTCCCGAGCCCACAGCGGTTCCCACTGATTTGGAGAGACCTAGGTTGGCTATTGTCGGTAGACCCAACGTGGGGAAATCGCTGCTGCTCAATGGTATAGTCGGTGAGGAGAGAGCGATTGTTGACCACGTTCCAGGTACCACCCGGGATGCTGTGGACACCGTTTTCAACTACGGGGGACAAGAATTGGTGTTGATCGATACCGCGGGCATCAGACGGCGTGGGCGTATCGGTATCGGCATTGAGTATTATAGTGTGATTCGAGCTTTGCGGGCTATTAACCGCTGCGATGTTGCCCTGTTGGTTACTGATGCCACCGAGTTTATGACAGCCCAAGATGTTCATATCGCCGGCTATGTCAAGCAGGCGGGTAAGGGCATGGTGTTGGTAGTCAATAAGTGGGACCTTGTTTCCGGGGAGCTAAAGCCATTATATGATGAGCAGGTTCAACAGAAGCTGAAGTTTATGTCGCATGTTCCGGTACTTTACGTCTCAGCAAAATTTGGGCATAATGTAGACAAGCTCATACCCAGGGCTCTGGAGGTATGGCGAGAAAGACAGAAACAGTTGCCAAACACGGTGATAGACAGGCTCATTAAACAAGCGGTGGAGGCTCAAGCGCCGCCACGGAGAGGCTTCAGGCGGTTGGAAGTGGTGCGTGCTTATCAGGCGGGCATTAATCCCCCCAGTTTTGTCCTGCTGGTCAATGACCCGCAGCTGGTGCACTTTTCTTACCACCGCTATCTGGAGAATAAGCTGAGGCAGACGTTTGGCTTTTCTGGCACTTCACTAAGGCTTGTCTTTAAGAAGGCGCCACGAAGAAAAGCAGTAAAGAGTGGGGGTGACAAAGGATGATAATCGGCAAATTTGTCCTTGTTGCGGTGATTGGATATTTTGTGGGAGCTATTCCCTTCGCGTTGATAGTCAGCAAGCGGATGGGCGGGGTCGATATTACCAAATACGGGAGTGGTAACATTGGCGGTACCAATGTGCTGCGTGTGCTGGGAATAAAGGCGGGAATCATAGCTATCGCCCTTGACCTGGGCAAGGCGATTGTCGCTGTGTTGCTGGCTAGGGTGATTATCGGGGATAGTATGCTGCACATAGCCGGTTTTGCTATCGACCGATATCTCGGCGAGGTGTTAACCGCCCTGATGGTGATGGTGGGGCACAACTGGTCTCCATATATCGGGCTCCGTGGTGGTAAGGGGGTGGGTGTTTATTACGGTGCCTGGTTTGCTATATGGCCAGTGGCAGCTTTGTTCGGTGGTCTGATTTTGATAACGACGGTGCTGTTAAGCAGGTATATGTCCCTGGGTTCTATTCTCAGTGCGCTCAGCATTTTATGTTTGTTCATGGTACTCACCGTCGTATTTGAGTTTCCTCCCATCTATCTAGTCTACAGTCTGGTGACTGCTGCATTGATTGTTTATCAGCACCGCAGCAATATTAACCGCCTGCAGACTGGTACCGAACTCCGGCTCGGTGAACACAAGGGCAAGATAGAGCTGCGATAAACTCTTCTTAACCTCGATTATGTCTAGGGTTACTGTCATTGGTGCCACTACCTGGGGTACTACGCTGGGTAATCTACTGGCAGGTAAAGGCGTAGATACCTGCATCTGGGCAAGGACGGAGGCTGAAGCTCAAAAGCTGTGGTGGGAGCAACAGAGCCGCCTAGCGGAACTGGGCTCTGGCTGCCATCTTTCTATCACCAGCGACCTGAGCGAAGCGTTGCACTCTGCAGAATGTGTACTCTGTGCTGTGCCAGCTCAGCGCATGCGGCAGAATGTGCAGTTGCTGGCTCCTTATGTTGATGCCTCTATGATTGTGGTAAGTGCGGCTAAAGGTTTGGAGGCAGCTACTGGCAAAAGGATGTCGGAGGTGATAGCGGAGGAGGTGGCGCTCTTGCCTTCAGGGAGAATCTGTGCTCTGTCCGGCCCCAATCTGTCTCAGGAGATTGCCCGTGGTCTGCCAGCTACTTCGATTGTGGCCGGTCAGGACCTGGAAGTGGCTAAAAAGGTAAGCAGGTTGCTGGACACCCACAACTTCTCCGTTTTTGTCAATAATGATATCGTCGGCGTCGAACTCTGCGGTGCACTGAAAAATGTGATTGCGCTGGGGGCAGGGATGATAGACGGACTAGATTTAGGGAACAATGCCAAAGCGGCATTTATCACCCTAGGCTGGAACGAAGTGGTCTCTCTGGGGGTAGCTCTGGGTGCCAAGCCGAGCACCTTCTTCGGGCTGGCTGGATTGGGTGACTTGATAGCCACCGGTAATAGTCCATTGAGCCGGAACCATTATGTGGGTTACGAGCTGGGGAAAGGGCGGTCGTTAAGCGACATAATCTCGTCCATGACCCAGGTGGCGGAGGGAATTGATACCACTGTAGCTGCTCATCATCTGGTAAATAAGCTGAGACTGAAAGCACCAATAATAAGCCTGGTGTATAGCGTTCTGTTTGAGTCTCTATCTCCAGTTGAGATATCAAGCCGGTTTAAGAACGGTTTGAAGCCTGAACCAACCGTCTAACCTTTGGCAGACATATGCTGTGTCGTCTTACGGGCTTGGTTCTTGGCTGAGGGTAATGTCTTGGCAAGTTCTTCAAAGAGCCGGCGTTGATTTGCGTCTATGGACTCCGGGGTTATCACTCGAATGACGACTAGCTGATCTCCTCTGCCCTTACCGCCAAGGCGGGGCACACCTTTGCCCTTAATGCGGAACACCTTGCCGTTT
>DTZC01000146.1 GCA_012961565.1 Dehalococcoidia bacterium | reverse complement strand
TCCACGAGGTGGAGATGCCCCTGGTCCCGGTACTGGCAGCTATGGAGAGACACGGAGTTGCTCTGGACATAGAGTTGCTGCAGGATATGTCCCACCACCTGGGTATAGAAATGCTGAGGCTCGAAGCTGAAATCTACAACAGCCTCGGCTACCGGTTTAACATAAACTCATCACAACAGCTATCCCGCATCCTCTATGAGGAATTAAAACTGCCTAGGTCACGCAAGACGAAGAGCGGCTACTCCACAGAAGCTGCAGCCCTCGAGGAGCTGAGGGGAGCTCACCCCATAATCGAGCTGGTCCTGCAGTACCGGCAGCTTTCCAAGCTCAAGTCAACCTACACCGATGCCTTTCCTGCCCTGGTCAACCGTAAGACGAGAAGGCTTCATACCAGCTTCAACCAGACGGGCACCACTACCGGTCGTCTTTCCTCCAGCGAACCGAACCTGCAAAACATCCCCGTGCGGGGCGAACTTGGTGGCAAGATAAGGCAAGCCATTATCGCCAGGCCCGGGTGGTACCTCATGTCTGCTGATTACTCACAGATTGACCTCAGGGTACTAGCCCATATCTCCGGAGACCCCGGGCTCATCGCTACTTTCCTCAGAGATGAGGATGTCCATACTATTACTGCTGCACGTGTCTTCAATATCCCGCCAGACAGGGTAACCTCGGAGATGCGCCGCGTGGCTAAGACGGTCAACTTCGGTGTCATCTATGGCATGAGCGACTATGGTCTGGAGCAAGCCACCGATTTCAGCCGTGAAGAGGCTGCCCAGTTCATCGCTGCTTACTTCGAGAAATACCCGAAGGTGAAAGAGTATATCGAAGCCACCAAAATCCAGGCCCGGGAACTGGGTTATGTGCAAACAGTCATGGGCAGGAAGCGCTATATCCCGGAAATCAACTCGACGAACCGGCAAGTCCGGGAGGCAGCGGAAAGAATGGCAATAAACATGCCGGTGCAGGGTACATCGGCTGACATCATCAAAATCGCCATGGTCAACCTCCACCGCGAGATGCAAGCAAAGAGTTTGCGCAGCAAAATGATTCTCCAGGTCCACGATGAACTTCTCTTCGAAGTCCCTCCCGAGGAAATAGAGGTTATGAAGGAGTTAGTGGGCAGGATAATGCCCCAGGCCTTAAAGCTCAGCGTCCCCTTGAAGATTGACATCAAGCTGGGTAAAAACTGGGGTGAGATGGCGTGAGCCATAGCTGAGGTAGACCGTGAAAAGGAAAGTAAAGAACTGGCTGAAATCAGCCAGATATGACATGGAGACCGCCGAGCACCTGTTACATGCCGGCAGATCCATACTATCTTTATGTGCCATTTAGCCAGAGAGAAAGCATTGAAGGCAAAAGTGGAGAAAATTACCCTGCTTTCCCGAAGCCCAGGAACACTAGAGGTCGTCAATACCTGCAGTTCAAGGTTATCATAGCTAAGAGCCGTGCCGGAGTTGCCTGAAGTTGAGACCATAAAGAATGAGCTTTCGCCCCATGTGGTGGGGCGCCAGTTCAGCGGGGTTAGCCTCTGCGATGCCAAGCTGGTGCGCCAGCCTTCAGCCGAGGAGCTTTGCCACCGGCTGGTAGGTCAAAAAATAAATGCTCTAGAGCGCCGCGGTAAGTACCTCATGTTCCGCCTGTCTCACGGTGGGGTGCTCGTTCTGCACCTGAGGATGTCCGGCACTTTACTTCTTGACCCGCCGCAGCCTGACCCTTACACCAGAGTTGTCTTCCACCTCGATAACGGGAGCCAGCTTGTGTTCTCCGACCGCAGACGGCTGGGAACTATCTGGCTGCTCGACAGTGAGCAGGCTATCATTGGCAAGCTCGGTCCTGAACCACTCGCCCCAGAGTTCACCCCACAGACCCTCGCCGGGCGATTACACAGATACCAGGCACCGATAAAAGCTGTGTTGCTTGACCAGACAGTGATCGCCGGCATCGGCAATATGTACGCTGATGAAGCCCTGTTCAGCGCTGGAATTCACCCGCTGACAAAAGCCGCTAGTCTGTCACCCGAAGAAGTCCAGAGGCTTTACCGAGCTATTCACAATGTCCTGCAATCAGCTATCGCGGACAAGGGTGCCAGTACTGACACCTATAAGCGCCCAAATGGTCAGCTGGGCAGCGCCCATTTCAACTTCCGCGTAGCTCACCGCGGCGGCAAGCCCTGCCCGGTTTGCGGTACAGCCATACGGCGCCTTGCTATCAGGAACCGCGGTAGCTACTTCTGTCCCCAATGCCAGGGGCTGCAGGCAAACGTGGTTTATAATTATGAATGAGACATAGCCGCGAAAGTAGAAGCGCAGCTTGCAATAGCTAAACATTGACCTTCCTTTTTCGTTACTCTGAAGGATGCGAGGACAGTGGGAAAGGAGGTGACAAATGTAGTAATTCCAGAGAACGGGCAGTTTACACGGCATGACTAAAACTATGAAAGGAGGCAAATGGTGAGAAAAGAAATCTTTATTTTTCTGGGTTTAGTGCTACTACTGTCATTGGTCTCTCTGCCCAGGGATGCAGTGGAGGCTAGGATGGTCCCTACGCCTGACCTGTCAGCATCTTCACTTGCCGCTCTAACAACAGAGGAGGAGGCACTCATAGACGACATAATCAGGGAGCTTGACCAGGCGCGGAAGCTGACCGATGACCGGGATATTCGAGACCAGATAGGCATCATTCGAGATTGGGTCAAGAAGATGCGGGGATTTGCCGAGCGTGGTGATACAGAGGCAGCACTGGAAATCAAGTACACCATTGCCAAGCGACTGGAATGGCTGATAAACCAGATACCTCTATCAGCACCAGCTACTACCGGTGCTGCTGCAGCTACTGCAGTGCAGAACCCTCTGTACGATGAGCTGGTCCGGATTCGTGTCAAGATAGACAAGCTCATAGCCATTGAGGAGAGAGAAATCCCCACTGAGAAGCCATCACCGCCACCGCAGCTGGAGCGTCCTCCAGAAATGGAAAGGCTGCTCGTGTACTCGGCAAAGTTCCTTTGCGGTCCAGCATTGGGAGGTGAGGGTGTGCGACCAGGTTCATATTCTACGGCTATCAACATACACAACCCGCATAATTACACCGTTTACCTATTCAAGAAAGCCGTAGTGGCGCAGCGCGAAGACCAACCCCGGGGCAGAATCTCTAAATTCCACCGGGTCAAGCTCGGTCCGAACGAGGCGATCGAGGTCGACTGCATTGACATCGTGAGGCTTCTCGGTGTTACCACGGTAACACCGCAGCAGGCAGGCGTGACGACAACCCAGCTCCAGACGGCTGCGGTCAGCCCGCTAGCTTCAGTTATCAAATTCTTAAAGGGCTTTGTGGTCATCTATGCCACAGCACCTCTGGATGTAGTAGGGGTATATACCGGCAGTACCTCTGTTGGCTTCAGCCTTGATATCGAGCATATCCCACCCAGTACAGTGGGAGTTCGCCCCATTCCAGTTCCTGAGAAGCCAGAGGAGGAGGCGTGCCCCGTCGGTTGCTACTGTATGACAAAAGAGGCAGCCTATGCTAAATTGGGTGACGATGCCGTTTTGTGCCAGGAGGAACCTTGTGGCTACGACGAACAGCAGACGCCTTTGTATTGCTGGAAACCGGCTGAGGAGGTCTGTCCACAGGGGTGTGTCTGCTTGACCAAAGACGCTGCTTACGAGAGATATGGACAATATGCCACCTTGTGCCAGGAGGAACCTTGCGGGAAAGACGCC
>DTZC01000145.1 GCA_012961565.1 Dehalococcoidia bacterium | reverse complement strand
GGGGAGAAAATTTGAGCTTATCCAGACTAATTTCGGTTGCTCGGGGTGATACTCCAGCAGACCTGCTGCTTACAAATGCCAAGATAATAAACACCTTCGTTGGTATCGTAGAAGAAGGCAATGTCGCCATTTGTGGCGATAGGATTGCAGGCATCGGCAACTATCAGAGAGCCAAGAAAATAATCGACTTAAGGGGTAACTATCTGGCACCAGGCTTGATAAATGGGCACACTCATATAGAAAGCTCCATGCTCCATCCCGCTCAGTACGCTCAGGCTGTGGTCCCCAGAGGTACCCTGTGTGTAATCACTGACCTGCATGAGATAGCTAACGTGGCAGGCTTTGAAGGCATAAAGTTTGTCATGGACTGGGCAAAGAGGCTACCTCTTGACATGTTCTTCATGGCTCCATCCTGTGTCCCAGCAACCAACATGGAGACAAGCGGCGCTGAAATCACTGCTCAAGATGTCAAGAAGCTGCTCAAATCACAGCAAGTAATCGGTCTTGGCGAGGTGATGAACTTCCCCGGCGTTATCTATGGTGATAGACAGGTGCTGGGTAAAATAACTGCTGCTAGGGACAAAGTCGTCGACGGGCATGCCCCGGGTGTTACCAATAAACAACTTGATGCCTATATTGCTGCTGGCATTCACTCTGACCATGAATCGGTCACGACTGAGGAAGGCAGGGAAAAGCTGAGGCGGGGAATGTACCTCATGATTCGAGAGGGCTCTTCAGAGAAGAATCTGGACACTCTTTTACCCCTAGTGAATGACAGGAGCTTCAAAAGATGTCTTTTTGTCGTCGACGACCGTAGCTGTTCCGACCTGCTTCGCCAAGGAGACGTTGATGCCGTGGTCCGCAAGGCAATTAAGCAGGGCCTGGAGCCGGTGCGCGCCATACAGTTGGCAACTATCAACACTGCTGAATACTTCAGACTGCACCACTATGGAGGTATCGCCCCCGGCTATATTGCCAATCTCATCACCATCACCGACCTGCCCCATCTCGAAATAGACATGGTCTTTCATAACGGTCGCTTGGTTGCCAGAGAAGGTAACTATCTTCTGCCACCGCCAGAGGCTTCCGCCACAGAATTGACCGAGACAATCCGCATTAAGCCTTTCACCATTCAGGCACTGAGGTTGTCCTCGCGAGGCGAGACCTTCCCGGTGATCGAAATCGTTCCCGGCCAGATAGTGACCAAGAAAAGAGTGGAAAGAGTCAAAATCGAAAATGGTGCGGTTATGCCAGACCTCGATGAAGATATACTGAAGCTGGTAGTCGTGGAGAGACACAAGGCTAGTGGCAACATCGGGCTGGGGCTGGTTAAGGGCTTCGGCTTAAAAAGAGGGGCACTCGCCTCGTCTATAGCACACGATTCCCACAATATAGTAGTAGTCGGCACTAATGATCAGGACATCTTCATGGCAATCAAAGAGGTGGAAAAGCTACGTGGAGGTCTTGTGGTTTGTAGCGATGGTAAGATACTGGCAGCCCTGCCATTACCTGTTGCTGGCTTGCTCTCCTTGGAGCCTCTGGAGGTCGTTGTTAAACAGTTTGAAGATGTGGAAAGACTAGCACTGGGACTAGGAAACGTTCCACCAGCGCCATTTACCATTCTCTCCTTCCTCGCCTTGCCGGTTATTCCAGAGTTGCGGCTAACTGACATGGGGCTGGTAGACGTGATAGAATTCAAGCTAATTTAACAAAGGAGGCATCGACAATGAAAAGAACCAGACTTTGCGACCTACTGGACATTGAATACCCTATAATCCAGGGAGGCATGGTATGGATTGCCAATGCCGAACTAGCTGCTGCTGTCTCCAATGCTGGAGGGCTGGGACTAATCAGTCCCACCGCCAGTATGAACCGCACCGGTGACCAGGTGGAAAATCTGAGAAAACAGATAGCAATAGCCAGGGGCTTGACTCAGAAGCCTTTCGGTATCAACTTACCCATTCTGAACAACCCTCAGATTGAGGAGCTGGTGAGCACAGTCATCGATGCTGGGGTGAAGGTGGTAGTGACTGCTGCTGGCAGTCCAGCATTATATACAAATCGGTTTAAGGAAGCCGGTATAAAAGTATTACACGTGATAGCTGGGGTAAGACATGCCCAGAGTGCCGAACGGCGAGGTGTAGACGCAGTCATTGCTGAAGGCTATGAAGCTGGTGGGCACAATGGTCTTGATGAATTGACCACCTTTACTCTGGTACCACAGGTGGTGGATGCGGTAACAATCCCGGTGGTAGCTGCTGGCGGTATTGCCGATGCCAGAGGCGTGGTAGCGGCACTGGCATTAGGTGCCGACGGTGTCCAGATGGGGACACGGTTTGTTGCCACCCATGAATGTGCCGCCCACCAGAACTTTAAAGAAGCGATAGTGAAGGCAAGTG
>DTZC01000144.1 GCA_012961565.1 Dehalococcoidia bacterium | reverse complement strand
CGTTCTCTAACCGTTAGCTTTCCCCTGTCATGCTGCTTTTGGACAGCTGCCTCGCCGCCCATTTTTTTGACCTGCTCGCGCAGATCTGCAAGTTTGTTAACCTCGCCCTTCATTCTATCACCCATTTTGCACCTCCTCCTTAAGTCTTGCTATGAAGTGAGTATCATAAGTCCCGGACTTGAACATGCTGGAACTGAAGGCCATCTTTAGAAAAGGAATGTTGTTCTTGACACCAGTAATCTCGTATTCCTCCAGCGCCTTCAGCATACTTGCAATGGCTTTATCCCTGTCTTCACCCCAGGCAATGAGCTTGGCGATAAGAGGGTCGTAGAACTGGCTGATGGTATCGCCAACTCTGTATCCAGAATCAACCCTGATGCTGTCACCACCTGGCTCTCTGTAAGATATCAGCTTACCGGGCGAGGGGTAGAAATTCTCCGGGTCCTCAGCATATACACGAGCTTCAAGAGCCCATCCCTTCCAGCCCAGCTTTTCTTCTTCGATAGATAAAGGTTCACCTGAAGCAATCCTGATTTGCTGCTCGACCAAGTCATAGCCAGTTATCATTTCTGTGATGGGATGCTCTACTTGAAGCCTGGTGTTAATTTCCAGAAAGTAAGAATTGCGGTACTTATCGACCACGAACTCCACAGTACCGGCATTTGTGTAACCAAGTTCCTGTGCTAGCCGCTTAGCCGCCTTTCTGAGGCTTGCTCTCAGTTCGGGGGTAGCGAAGGGTGAGGGCGATTCCTCGATTACTTTCTGGTGTCTCCGCTGCACTGAGCATTCTCTTTCAGGAAAGGTGACAATAGTGCCATTCTTGTCTCCAAGGATTTGAATTTCTATATGGTGCGGTGACTCCAAGTATTTTTCTATGTAGACCCTTTCATCGCCAAAAGCGAGGCGAGCCCGGGTTGAGGCCTGTTCAAATGCCTCGCTGATTTCCTCCATTCTCTCCACTTTCTGCATTCCTATCCCGCCACCACCGGCTGATGCCTTGAAGATTACGGGAAAGGAGAGCTTTATTGCCCACTCTTTGGCTTCTTCGACACTGTTTAGTATATCACTACCCGGTGGAACAGATATATTAAGGCTGGTAGCGATTTTCCGGGAGCGTGCTTTGTCACCCATCTTACGAATCACTTCAGACTTCGGTCCGATAAATATCAGTCCTTCCTCTTCACATCTTCGGGCGAATTCCCACCTTTCTGATAAGAAACCATATCCTGGGTGGATAGCACTTGTCCCTGTTTCCTTGGCAACTGCAATGATGTTATCGATGTTAAGATAGCTGTCTCTGGGATTGCTGCCACTCATGTGCACAGCCTTGTCTGCTTCTTGAACAAACAAAGCTGCTGCATCTGCATCTGAGTGTATGGCTATAGTCTCAATACCTAGCTTTCTGGCGGTTCTGATTATTCTCCGTGCGATTTCCCCACGGTTTGCTATCAGTATGGACTTGAGCATCGCAAAAGTTTGTCAGCTGCCGACTAGTCTTCTTGCAGTATCTCACATACTCCTAGCGGGAGATTAGCAAACGGGTTATTTCTCAATGTGATATGGAGATGAGCTATCCGTGGCTAGTTTCTTGACTCTCAAATATACATGAATTTGTCACAGCTTGTCAATGCTGCAGGGCAGTAGAGAACCTGTCGGCGTTAGCTGAGGCTGGGGCAGTGTCTTCGGTCTCTATCGGCTTAGGATGAGCGAGTTTTGCCAGAGGCAGGTATGGCCAGCTACAAGTGGTTGAGTCCAGAGACTTCCGAATTAGATGACGTCAGCAGACAAACTGAACAGTAAGGTCCCGAACAACTTAATCAAAATGTTCAAAGCCCCGTGAGTGCTATGGGACGGACTTTGTCTGAGGTCGGCTTCTAACCTGATTTCACTAGCTGGAAGTGTTCGATATCATGTATCGTGCCAGTCCTTTTCTCTCTGAATATGGCCCTGACTCGCATTCCGACACTAATTTTGCTTTCATCGGTCTCATTTAGCCGATGCATTAGAGTGGTGTCAGCTCCGTCAAGTTTGACATATACATCGGTACGGGGAGTTCGCACAGGTCTTCCGGTGCTTGGGTTAGTATAAGCGTGTCTCACTACGGTGAACATCTCGATTATCCCCTCGGGTCCCACTTCTACCCATTCCTCCATTTTGGCGAAGCAGGGTCCACACACTTCTCTGGGGGGGATATATACCCTGCCGCAAGATGGGCACTTAGTGGCATATATTTTCCTCTCGTCTCTTAGCCCACGGAAGAATCTGCTCCAGTAAGGGCCGCAGTGCCAGTCATAGGGCACTTCGGTTTCTCCAGAACTGACCATGCAGAGCTCGACTTTGCCACTACTTTCTGCCTTTGCCATGGTATATCCTCCTAAGGTTTGCTGTCTCTCAGTATTGTGACATCAGACCAGCTACAGGAGCCGAAGGCAGTAGCCAAAGCTACCCTGACATTCGGGAGCTGTCTGTCACCGGCTTTGCCCATAATCTGGAGGGCGGCCTCTCCTACTCTGATCATGGCTGTGGCTCCGATAGGATTGGTGGCTAGCGGTCCTCCGGAGGGATTAACTGGCAGCTCCCCATCCATATCGAAAACTCCTTTCCGTATAAGCCTGGGTGCCTCGCCATGCTCGCAGACCCCTAGTGATTCCATCCACTTGACGCCTGTTGTGGAAGCTGGCAGGTAAAGTTCCATGACGTCAATTTCTTTCAGTGGATTTGTGATTCCAGCTCGCTTATAAGCTCTAATGGAGGCCCTTTCCAGCGTAACCATTTCCTCTTGTTGAAATGGCTCTCCCATATATACGAAATCACGGCTGCCGGCAATAGAGTGTATCCAAGCTGGCTTGCGGGCAATCTTTTCTGCCTTGCCTTCGCGGGCATAGATGAGAGCACAGGCACCATCCGACCTAGGGCACATGTCTAGGAATTTTATGGGATAGCATAGCATTGGCGACTTCATGACGTCTTCCACGGTGATTTTCATGCGCAGGTGGGCATAAGGATTATTCAGGGCGTTATTGTGGTCTCTAACCGATACCAAGGCAGCATCTTCTTCTGTAGCACCGAACCGCTTCATGTAATTGACATATTCCGCAGCTAGCGGTCCGATGGCTCCGGCAAAGAAGTCTCTTTCCAACAAGGGCTGGCTACAGGTGGTAATAGCCGCCGTAGTATCAGACTCGGAATTCTTTTCCCAGCCGATAGCCAAGACTATGTCGAAAAGACCAGAAGCAACATGGTAATAGCCTGCGGTTGCCACTGTCATTCCAGTGGTGCCTCCTGTGGTCAACTTCATGATTGGCTTCATAAAGGCCCCCGAGCCATCTAAGCTCCATCCGTCAACATAATTTATTCCTTCGAAGTGGTCCATGTTGCCAATGACAATGGCATCAATATCCTTGATAGAAAGCTCAGCATCTTCCAGGGCTCTCATGACCGCTTCGTTTATCAGTTCTTGACCATTAACATCTTCCCGTTTGGAGCAGTGGTGAGTTTGTCCTACACCTACGATAGCTGTTCTTATTGCCAT
>DTZC01000143.1 GCA_012961565.1 Dehalococcoidia bacterium | reverse complement strand
GATCGAGATGCAGTTCCTTCCTGATGTCACTGTACCCTGTGAAGTATGCAAAGGTAAGCGGTATAACCGAGAGGCTTTGGAAATCCAGTTCAAAGGGAAGAACATCGCTGATATCTTGAATATGAGCGTTGATGAAGCACTGACCTTCTTCGAGCACTTCCCCAAAATAAGAAGCAAGTTGGAAACACTTCGTGATGTCGGTCTTGGCTATATACGCCTGGGTCAGCCAGCACCAACTCTCTCGGGCGGAGAAGCTCAGCGAGTTAAACTCGCCACAGAGTTGTCGCGCCGTTCCACAGGCAGGACACTTTACATCTTGGATGAGCCTACCACGGGGCTCTCCTTTGCTGACATATCCTGCTTGCTTCAAGTGCTTCATCGTCTTGTAGACTCCGGTAACACAGTGGTAATCATCGAACATCATCTGGACGTAATAAAAAACGCCGACCATATTATCGACCTCGGGCCTGGCGCTGGTGATGAAGGTGGCTACGTCATAGCCATCGGCACACCTGAAGAAATAGCCCAGATCAAAACTTCCTATACTGGACAGTACCTCCGCGATGTCCTAGAGAAACACAAAAAAGAATATATGCTAACTCCATGATGGGCATACTAATAAAAGGCAATTGTATTGCTATCCGGTAAGCTGCTGGCTTTCCTCAGTGCCTATATTCTGATGGACATAGCGGTAAATTTCTACAATGGTAGCCACTAAAGGAACAACCAGCACTATCCCCCAGAAGCCTGCAGCATAAGCTCCTAGAGGGAGTAAAACTAGAATAATGGCTGGGTGCATCCGCATATAAGCCCCCTGAATTCTGGGAACTAGCAGGGTATTTTCTAATAACTGGACAGCGAGGTAAACAACAATCACCCAGACTGTTTTTTCAGGTGCTGTAGCCAGAGTAACGATTACCGCAAAAGCCCCGCCAATCCACGGTCCTAATATAGGAATAAACTCCATTATCCCCTGAAAAACCGCCAGTGCCGGCGCAAGCTGAATCCCCAGAGCTGCTAACCCGATGAAACACAAAACAGCCACACTCACAGACAATACCAACTGAGCACGAATCCATCGCCCCAAGACACGGTCTAGGACAGAGACAATGCCCTTGACATGTCTTGCCATCTGGGGTGGAAAAGTCGAATAGAAGGCATTGATTAGTCTTTCTGAATCCTTCAGGACATAAAACAGAAATATAGGCAATGAAACAAAGCCGAGCACCAAGGTAAAAGTTGCTGGTATGTACGATAGCCCTTTGGTAAAAGCACCGCGCAAAGCACTACTCAGCGCTGCCCCGATTTCCTGAATAGCTTCTACGACTTGTTTCTGTATCTCTGGCGGCAACCACTGCCGAAAGCTCTGAAGCCAATCTTGGAGAGTCTTCAAACCCTCGGAGAGATATTGGGGTGCATTTTGCACTAGAATTAAAAAGGAGCTGACCACTCCACTGATTACATAGAAGGTCAAGAGGCCAGCGAGTGTAAAAACTACTACGAATATAAGTATTATCAAGGAAATCCGCTTGAACGAAACCCACCTGCCATGACCTGGCAACTTCCTCTCCAGCCATGAAAGAATGGGGTATAAAAGGTAAGCCAATACCAAGCCGCAAACAAAAGGAAAGAGCACACCTCGGAATATAAAAAGAAGTGCAAATGTTATGATTACGCCTAATACAAAAAGTATCAGGCGCCAATTCCTTCGCAGGATGTTACTTATCGTATCCAAGTTTAGTCTCTCAGCAACTCAAACCACGCTGGACTTTGAGTGGGCGAGGTTATGCACAAGAGTACACCTTGGGCTGTACTGACAATGAGATTATAAATCCTAATACAGCTCTCACTTAGCAGCCTGGGCAATAACTAATACTCAACCCCCAAGGCTTGACTGGAGTTAGAAAAAGAGCCCACCTATTACCTGTGTATCTTAACTAGTAACAGGCTTAACTCATCTAGGCTTCTTCAGTCTTGGCTGGTGATTTCTTCGCAATGCCAGCGGCAGTGCCCTTTACCTTCTCGGCAACCTCAGCAGCCCGCTCCCGAGCTTGTTCTGCCTTCTCCCTTAGCAGTCGCCTCGTCTCCTCCCCCGGCTGTGGGGCGAAGAGAAAGCCGATAGCTAAACCGAGAACTGCTCCAATAAGAAATCCGGCGGCAAACCCGCCTCCTCCATTCCTGTCTGCCATCTCACCCTCCTCCTTTCTGTTTCTTGAAAAAGCTGCTTATTGTATCAACCCCTTGACATAGACCTCCAATGAAGCTAGCAAGTCGGACTATGGGGCTGACCACCTCATCCTTGACTGCTGAAGTAACCTCCCGTACTGTTGCTGTTATCGCCTCCACTGAAGTCAAAACTGACCTAACCCTATTGTATAGCAGAAAGAACAACACAGCAATCAAGACGAAGACACATGTTACCACTAGTCCTGAGATAATGATAACTAGATCCCGGAGCTGTTCAATTCCCATGACCAATACCTCCATTTCCAAAGTTTCTTATAAGCTATCCTGAGTTTCCCTTTTTTCACGTAGCCACAGGGCTCCACCTGTTATCACCAGCGTCCAAGCAGCTATAATAAACTCTGCCTGGGTCCCTGAAACAAGTTCATTGCTGACCAAAACAAGGTTATACTCGGCAAAGGCATGGAGCAGGATGGCTAAGAGGTAGAATTGCCAGCCCCAGCCCCTGGCCAACCCCCAACCCACCAACGCAGAAATACCGGTGTGAAGTCCTATAACAAAAAACCGCTCCCAAAATCCGGCTAGTGCTGGAAATCCAAAAATCTCTACCTTCTCCCAGTCCCAGCCCGAAGCAATTATGACATTATGCACCCACTGTGCCTCAAAGATGCCGAATCCTGCACCGGCTACAGCGCCGGTAAGCAAGCCCATTTTCAGGTTTATCTTTCTTCCCCCACGCCACCAATAGATGACTACGGGTACCAGTTTAGCCCCCTCTTGTATCGACGCGATGACTAGTATTTGCGGAATGGCAAAAAGAAGAACCCACTGCGCTATTGTCTGTGCGCTAAAGCTGTCCCGTATCACCTTCCCTGTCCCAGCGTGAAGAGGAATTTGAGCAAAAGCTACACAAAGTATAGTAATAGCAGCACTACCAAAAAGAACCCCCCAGAGCCATGGTCTAGCGAAGAACGGTGGGCGATAGCAAGCAAGCCATATTGCACCGAAAACAATCGCTAGCCCAATTCCTAATATGCTGGGATTGGAGAAAAAATAGACCAGAAAGCCAATCATCTGCTGCAGCATTGATCCGCCCTTTACAGTTCCACTATTTCAGCTTCCATCTTGTTCAGGTCAATAAGCGCCACTGTTTGCCGACCACTGAGGTAACCACAGACCTCCCCGGGATTTACCAGCAATGTCTTCCCTGCAACAATCTCTGCCTGGTGATTATGCCCTCGGACCACTATATCAAAGCGCCCGCATTTCACAAGTGAATCGACAATGTGTTCATAAGTGCCGTGGAGCAAAGCAATTGTTCTTCCGCCCAGTTCCAGTACAGCGAAATCGCCCAAAGGCACAATCCCAATCTCACCGAATCTAGACCTAACGAACTCCCGGTCACCTTCATTGTTCCCCCACACATAGTGAAGCTTCGCCTTCAATCGTGAGAAGCTAGGAACTGCCAGCGGAGATACTAAGTCACCTGCATGTAAGACATCATCTATACCCACTCGGTTGAAGAAGTCAATAGCGGTCTCGATTGCATCAAGCCTGTCATGTGTGTCTGACATTACTCCAATTCTCATTTTTCAGCTTTCACATCCTAACTAGCTTGACAAAAATGACAAAAACACCCTGATGCTTATTGTGACTTCACTACTGATGAGATACCAATGGATTTAGCTTTGCATGAGATTGAGCAATAATACTCTCTAATGGCAAGGCGCTCGTTTGATTTTCCGAAACCGATGGCGTAGGAAGAACAGGCGCTGGTGTCTTGATAAAATTATCGTAAACAAAATACGCTCCTAATATCAGGATCGCAACGATTACTGCTCCTAGACATCCTATGAGCCATGGGTCCGATTTCTGCCGTTGTGGTTTCTCACTCTCTGGTTCGATGCCCCCCGGTGTCCGATAAGTTGCCCGTTGCTTCGGGAAAGGGGGTACCCGGCGTGGTGTCGGCCAATAAAGACTTTCACGACATCCAGGGCAATTGACCAATGTGGAATCAACTATGGTACCGCAATAAGGACAATTGTATTGGAACCTCTGCCCACATGCCTGGCAAAATTCTTGCCCTATCAGATTCTCGGCACCGCATGCGGGGCAGAGAAAAGTCTGTTGCATGTTATCGGTTACCTATTTTGGAGTTGGTCAAGCTCAATTCTACATCTCGCAGCCAAATTGTAACCCGCCCAACACTTGAGTTTCAAGCTTCCTCAAATCCCTCTCTCCAAACCAGAGTAATAGATTTCATTCAATATGTCTTTTTCAGAAACTCCTCCACCTCTTTTGCCAGCTTCTCGCTTTCCTCCGCAGTAAGGCTCAGATTGCTCTCCAGCCTGCTGATATAGCTATCAAGCTCGGGAAGCTTGCTTCTCATCTGAGCTATCTTTGCACTCTGCCTCGCTATCTCATCATCCAGGTCAGTGAGGTCCAATCCCAGCGCAAGTCTTGTGTCAAAAAACTGGATGACCTTCTTCCATGCCCTCGGGTCTTCTACACCAGTCAGATAGAAGGGCACTGGCACCCACAGGCTTGCCCCAGAAATGCCCCTCTTTTTTGCCACCCATAGGAGAAAAGAACTCAACGTTGGCCTCTGTCCGTCTGGAGTCTCATAATGCATATTAGTAACAAGTCCGTACTGTCCTAACATTTCTTTGATTTGCGGAGAATTGGTCACTGATAATAGCGCGCGTGGTGTTGTATGGGCACCCGGCGAAACCATACCACCGACAATATACAACTCCTCCACAGCACAATAGTGTTCAGCAATATCCAAGATTGACCTCAGAAAGCGATACCATTCAGACGGCGGTATGTCGCTTTTGAAAACCACCAAAGCCTTTTCTTGAGAGTAATAAAACTTACTTTCAGGAAATTGGGCTATATCGTCCTCAACCGAGACTCCGCTTAGTGGAAAGAAGCCCAGAGGCTCGATTTCAGCAAACTCCTGGCACCCCAGTTTCCTGTTGAGGTAATCTGCCACCTTTGTCCCAACCTTTCCTACATCTTGATTCCAGGCTACCAATAGGGTCGAGGTTGTTAATCCTGGCTTAGTGAAAACCTTAAAACAGCCACTGTCACGCAAGGCTACTCGACTCCCGGTTCTTTCTTAAACAACTTATCAATTTCCTGGAGGATCCTCTTCTTGTCTTCCTCTGTTATAGGTCCTGGCTCTGCCGGTTTGGCATGGGTTACATATTTTAACCTGTCGAGCTGTTCCCGGATTTCTGAAGGCAGTCTGGCATAAACACTCTCTATCTCTCTTTCGCTCTGCTCAACAAGTGCATTGATTTCGTGTAAGTCAACTGTGATTCCAAGAGCAGCCCCTAACACCTCCAGCACCGATTGTGACCCTTTAGGGTAGGAAATCGGGAATCCGTGGAGGTAAATTGGTATCTCGCCCATCAGACAGATAGCTGCCACCCCTCGTTTCCTAGCAACACCTAACAGAAGACCATTCAAACCAGTGATATTGCCTTGTCCTCCTCTACCTTCTATATCTGACATTAACACTGTATTCTCGTAGCTTCGAATTTCCTCGATCAGGTTCTCGCTATTCGGTACTGCCCAGACCCTAGACCTAGCAGTGTGATGAATCGGGGCAACGGCTGCTCCTGAAGTATAAACTTTACTACAGCCAAACTTTAGTGCCACCTCTAGAACAAGATTTGCCATTCTATAAGCCTTTGTTCCCTCAGCATAAATCCCACCTCTATCAGTAGGCTGTTCCTCGCCAAGGAAAAACAGTAAATCTTTCCCTTCGGCCTTTTTGAAATAAAACTTATTAACCGGAAAAACCAAGTCTTTCAATTCACCGCTTTCGATTAACACCTTCCGAGGATAGAAGAACTCCCAGGGTTCTATTTCACCAAGTTCCTCAGCTCCGACCATCCTCCTGAGGGTGTCAACTGCAATTATTCCGATATTCCCAATTCCAGGCCAGCAAGCCACAAGGGTCGGGCTGTTAAGCTCTGGTTCTTTAAACAATTTCATGCCCATAGGTCTTGCTCGCTCTAAGATTACCCAGGTGAAGTAAGTATAGCATATACCCCCAATAACTTTAACCCTTGACACACAGGTTGACGCTAGCAACTACTGCTAATTCCTATTGACGATGATTGCGAGCAAATAGTGTCAGACTCTTTTAGCAGCCATGAACATAGGTACACATTACAAGGCGTTCGCCACTCCTCCTAGCCATACCTAAAAACTTGACAAGCCAAAAAAATGTGTTAAGATATTAGATAATTGAATACAGCAAAGGCTGGGAACAGGACTAGTAAGCCTTGAAGCGGGGTTACAGAGAGTCAGGGAAGGTGAGAGCTGATGCCAGCGCCAAGGCTGAATGGACCTGGGAGCTGCAAACCGAAAGGTTGCTAAAACAACACGAGTAGGCTTTGACGCAAGGGGTAGCGTTATCATAACCCAGGATATCGCCCTAGCAATAGGGCTGTATCTGATTGAGATGGTCTGAAAAGACCAACAAGGGTGGCACCGCGAAGGTTGAGCCTCTCGCCCCTTAGGCGAGAGGCTCTCTTCTTGTGACTTACACAAAAGGAGGTGATGAAATGATAACGAGCATAGTGAAGATGTGGCCCCCTTGGGGCCAAGGAGGAGATTAGTCACGGAACCCAAAAACAATAGGACTTCGACTTTCAATTAAGAAACGAATGAACAGGGAGGACAAAGATGAAACAAACTAAAATCATCCTGACCGAAAAGGAAATGCCTACAACTTGGTACAATGTGTTAGCCGACTTACCTAAACCATTGCCGCCGTTGCTACACCCTGGCACGAAAGAACCCACCCCACTACCTCCACCATTGTTTCCCAAGGGGTTACAAGACCAGGAATTCAGCAAGGAGCGGCATATCGAAATCCCAGAAGAGGTGATAGATGTCTACAAGCTATGGCGACCGACCCCTCTAATCCGGGCTTACCGCTTAGAAAAGGTCCTGGACACCCCCGCCAAAATCTTCTACAAATACGAGGGTGTAAGTCCAGCCGGAAGTCATAAGCTCAACACCGCCGTGGCTCAAGCTTATTACGGCAAGAAGGATGGCATAAAACGCTTCACCACTGAGACTGGTGCCGGTCAGTGGGGTAGTGCTCTATCATTAGGTTGCGCCTTCTTCGGTCTCGAATGTAAGGTGTACATGGTCAAGGTGAGCTATAACCAGAAACCTTACCGCCGCATCCTAATGGAAACCTGGGGAGCCAAATGTGTGCCCAGCCCCAGCCAGGACACAGAGATCGGACGTAAAATCCTGGCCGAAGACCCGAGCTCACCAGGTAGTCTTGGCATCGCCATAAGTGAGGCGATAGAAGATGCCTTCAAGCGTGAGGATACTTACTATTCTATCGGCAGCGTCATCAACTCTGTTTTACTCCATCAAACTATAGTCGGTCAGGAAGCCAAGAAGCAAATGGAAAAGGCAGGCTTCTATCCAGACATCATTGTCGGCTGCATTGGTGGCGGTAGCAACTTCGCCGGCATGTTTCTGCCCTTCATCCAAGACAAAATTAAGGGTAAAAAGCCAAATTTGCGAATCATCAATGTAGAACCATCAGCCTGTCCCTCTGTAACGAAAGGGCTCTATACCTGGGACTATGGGGATGTTGCTGGAATGGCACCAATTGTCAAAATGTACACACTGGGACACACGTTCATCCCCCCGGGGATCCACGCCGGCGGGCTGCGTTACCACGGCATGGCACCAATAATCTGCCATCTCCACCGCCTGGGTTTTGTCGAAGCTAAGGCAGCACCTCAAGTGGCAACTTTCGAAGCTGGTGTCCAGTTCGCCAGAAGCGAAGGCATCGTCCCAGCACCCGAGCCAAACCATGGCATTAGAGTAGCTATAGATGAAGCTCTGGCCTGCAAACAATCAGGCGAATCCAAGACAATCCTTATAGCTTTGAGCGGACACGGGCACTTTGACCTTGCTGCCTATGATGAATACCTGAGTGGCAAGCTTCAGGACTACGAATATCCTGAGGCAAAGGTTAAGGAAGCACTAGCCCATCTGCCGGAGGTACACTACGTAGAAGCATAATCAGCAGCCCTAAAATAAGAGAAGTACCAAACTTTGTTGGCGATAGCAAAGGCTTAAAAGATTGAGGCTCTTCGCTCCGCTCAGAACAATGTGTGTTAACTATGGCACCTGAGCGGAGACGAAGGGTCTCAGCGTTATATGTGGCAAATCCAGCAAGTATCTTCAAGCCAAGTGGGCTGATAACATGTTAACAAAATACATGCGCCCCACAGCTACAAGACAATCTGCATATCTTCATAACCAATATCGATGGTGGCTTCCAATTCTTGTCTCACCTCTTGGATCTCCTGCTCTACCTCTCTCTGAAAATAGGGCGGTATATGGGTGACCAGAACACGGGGTAAATAACCCTTGATTTGATGAAATTGAACAAGTTCTTCTTTGAGGAGTCGAGCCGATAAATGCCCTACACTTCTAAGAAAGTCTTGGAACTTATTGATGCCGGAGACCTCAATTATCAATAACTGTGGCGATATACGTCGCCAGCATTCTTTCAGCCCAGGCCCGGTATCGCCTGTGTAAAAGAGGCTGGCACCGCTTCTTTTTGAGCTAACTTGGTAGCCTACAGAAGGCACTGCATGTTTTACCGGCACAGGCAGCACCTCATAGCCGCTGATATCCAGCCGCTCAAAAGGCTCGATAACTTTCGGCTGGATAAAAGGCTTTTCCTCTGACGGCCACTTGGAGAAGTCGGCATACATTCTTCCGTCAAGAAGGCAAGGAATGACAATCTCAAATGTATGCCGTAAGGCATACACCTCAACCGGAGTCATAAATACAGCACCATTAGCTCCTAAAGTAACTAAATCCCTGGTATGGTCAAAATGATGATGGGTAAGAAGGACCGCTCGCACTTTTTCCTGTTCTGGCAGCGAAAGGCTTGAGGTAAGTCCACCAGCATCCAGGGCTAATATGCCGTCAATGAGCAATGAAACTAGCCTTTGCCCTCGGGCTTCACAATTATGGGCACCAAGTATCCGAACATCCATTTTTGCGTCTCCAATCTTCGATTTCAGTTTCAAATTACCTTTATGATGAGCTTCTGTAATCTATCGCGCCCGCTCTACATGACCACACATTATGACCTATGTTTCTCACCGGAATCAAGCCAGCTGGAGTTTGAAGCACTCTTTAACCTCCCTTCTCTGTTTTGCCTCTCATAATACTGTGTGTTAAAATTTGAGTCAGTCCAGCCAAGCTTATAAGTATTTGAATGGATACAAGAATGAAACACATTGTTGCGCTCTTATTGTCTTTGGTGCTGATAACAAGCACTCTGAGCTGCATTATAGCTGTCCCATCAGCACCAGCGCCCCCACATAGTGAGCCATCTTCCAGTCACACACCTGCCCCACCTCTAGAACCAGAATGGTCACCACCACCCGTAGAACACACAGCACCAACATTACCAAGCATTGCCGACGTTGTGGAAAAAGTCTATCCTTCGGTAGTTGCCATAAGTACTGAAATAGTAAGCCTGGATATATTTCTGAGTCCACGAAAGCAGACTGGTGCCGGCTCGGGCTGGATAATAGATGAGAACGGCATTATTGTAACCAACAACCACGTGGTCGAAGGGGCCGAGAAGGTAACCGTCGAGTTGACTGGCGGTAGAATCTTTCAAGCAGACCCAAATAGGATATACCGGGACCCTTTGACTGACCTAGCCATTATCAAAATCGATGCTCATAACCTACCGGCTGCTGCCCTTGGTGACTCAACACAATTGAGAATCGGCGATTGGGTAGTGGCAATTGGCAACCCTCTGGGACGGGGAATAAGAGCCAAAGAGGGCACAGTCAGTGGATTGAATGTGAGCCTGTCTGCCGATGGGCAGACCTTGAGCGACCTCATAGAAACCTCGGCAGCAATTAACCCGGGCAATAGCGGCGGACCCTTGGTGAACATGCAAGCACAGGTCATCGGCATTACCAGTGCCAAGATTGCGGCTGTGGGGGTCGAGGGGATGGGCTATGCTATAAGCACCAGAACAGCCATTCCTATAATAGAGCAACTCATCAGAAACGGCTATGTAACCCGTCCCTATCTTGGAGTCCAGCTTTATACTGTAGACCCCTATGTCGCTATGGTAAATCGCCTCTCTGTAAACAGGGGGGTAGTCATCACATATGTGGCTCCAGGCAGCCCAGCAGATAAAGCAGGCTTGCGACAACTGGATGTTATCACTCATTTCAAAGATGAAGAGGTAACTACCGCTGATGAACTAATACAAGCTATACATTCCTCCCAGATCGGCGAGGAGGTAAAGATAACCTTCGTTCGAGGCAAGGAAACCAGGACAACTTATGCGCGGTTAACACAACGCCCCTCACCACAGAGATAGGTGCTCAGCCCCCCACTTCCTCTCAAACCGCCTTTCTAATGCCAAGCAGGATTTCATGGTCAGAAATGCGAAAACGGTCAGTATAACTCCCTTCGGGAGGCAACGCTAGAGATAGCTCTCTGGCCAGCGTCTCTTGCTTGATATAGTCAGCAAACCTGGCCATTACTTGTTGAATTGCCTTTCCATCCTGGTAATAAATGATAATATGGTCTGCGATATCCAGACCGGCGGCGCGGCGCATGGTTTGTAACCGACGTACAATTTCACGAGCCAAACCTTCAGCCTTTAACTCAGGTGAAAGCTCTGTAGCTATGGCCACCCAATAGTCCCCGTCGACGGCCACAACATAACCGGAACTCTCATCAACGCTCTTCATTCCTACGCTGAATTTAATTTCTTTGACGTTGAGCTCATCCCGCACTTGATAGGATAATCTCTGCAGGGCTTTCTCCTCATCTGCCGACCTGACCTTAACCAGCGCCTTGGATAAGGGCTGGCGCACTTTTATAGCCGCTCTGGCTCTAGCAGCACGCCCTAGACCGCATATCTGAATAGCCAGACGTGTAGCATTGACCAATTTCTCGTCAATCTGAGTTCTGTCTGCAACTGGAAAATCAGTTAGATGTACGCTTTCCACAGCTTCAGAGTCGACAGAGCATACCAGATTGCGATAGATTTCCTCGGCGATAAATGGGGCTAGAGGGGCTAACAGCTTGGACAAAGTGACTAAACAATGGTACAAGGTAGTGTAAGCCGCCATCTTGTCAGCATCGCTCTGGCTCTTCCAAAAGCGCCGCCGACTTCGCCTCACATACCAGTTAGAAAGCTCATCAACAAATGCTTCAATCTTCCGTCCTGCAAGGGTAGGGTCATAATGCTCTAGAGCCTCATCCACATCTATGATAAGCTGATTTAACCTGGAAAGCACCCACCTATCTAGGTCAGAAAAAGATTGAGCTACTGTCGTTTTAGGGTCAAAGCGGTCGATATTAGCATAAGTTACAAAAAAGGAGTAGGTGTTCCAGAGAGTGAGGAGGAAATTGCGTAATACCTCACCTACCGCCTCACTGGAAAATCGGCGTACATTACCTGGCGGAGAAGAAGTAACCAGATACCAACGCAAGGCGTCGGCGCCATAGCTGTTCAGTATCGACCACGGGTCAACTACATTCCCCTTAGCCTTGCTCATCTTCTCTCCTTGAGCATCCAAGATATGTCCCAAACAAATGACATTTTTGAAGCAAGGACGATCGAAAATCAGTGTAGATATGGCATGCAAGCTGTAGAACCATCCGCGTGTCTGGTCGACGGCTTCACTTATATAGTCAGCAGGAAAACTAGAGCTGAAAACATCTACGTTTTCAAAGGGATAATGCCATTGAGCAAAAGGCATGGCACCTGAGTCAAACCAGCAGTCAATGACTTCAATCTGTCGTTTCATCCTTCCACCACATCTGGAGCAGGAGAAAACGATGTCATCCACAAAGGGGCGATGCAAGTCTAGCGGCTCAACCAAGCCCTCCACATCTGGTTTTGCTTTCAGTTCGTTAACACTGCCCACACACTCATAGTTGCCACAGCCTGTGCAACTCCAGATATTCAAGGGCGTGCCCCAATAGCGCTCCCGAGAAAAAGCCCAGTCAACATTGTTCTCCAACCAGTTACCAAAGCGACCATGTTTGATATATTCTGGATACCACGTGATTTGGGCATTGCCTGAGACAAGCATGTCTTTCTTGGCTGAGGTCTTTATATACCAGCTTTTCTTAGCATAGTAGAGAAGCGGTGATTCGCATCGCCAACAGAAAGGATAGGTGTGAGTAATTCGTTCACTTCGATAAAGCAAACCTCTCGACTTAAGGTATTCCAAAATAAGAGGGTCAGCATCTTTCACAAACCTACCAGCGAAAGGATAGTTCCCAGTAATCTTACCCTCTAAATCTACAGGTTGAACAAAGTCCAGGTCATTATCTTCTCCTGCTTCAAAGTCAACTTCACCGAAAGCAGGAGCAATATGGACAATTCCAGTGCCTTCCTCAAGAGAGACAAAATCGGCATCGATAACCGGGAAGGACAAATCTTTGTCCTCCGGCTGAATCTCAAGAGCCACATGCCATGTGTCTTTCGTTTCGTAATACCGTCTAAACTGCCTTCTTTCTATACTATACTTGTGTGGATTGAACAGCGGAGCGTATCTCAGACCTTTTTGTACGCCTGCAATATCTGCCCCCTTGACCTTGATAACCTCATGATAGTTTGCGAGCCCTACTTTCTCTACAAGGACAGAAGCCACAATAAGATGGTCGTCTTTTCCCTCCATCACCGAATAATCGGCATCTGGTACCACAGCTAAGGCAGTATTCCCGGGGAGTGTCCAGGGCGTGGTAGTCCAGGCTAACAAGTAAGCAGGCTTGAGCAGAAAGCTATTGAAAAAAGGCTCAAGGACTGTCGTCGCTACTGAGCTTGGGACAAGTTTGAATTTTATGTAAACTGAGGGGTCTTCAGCATCATCTCTGTAGCCTAAAGCCACTTCGTGAGAACTGAGGGATGTGCCGCAGCGAGGACAGTGCGGGGTAACTTTATAACCCAGATAAATCAAGCCCTTATCCCATAACTGTTTCAGTGCCCACCAGCAGGATTCAATGTAGCTATTATCCAGAGTTCTGTATGCATTCTCCAGGTCCAACCAGAAGCCAATTCTCTCAGTCATAGCTTCCCATTCTTCCAAATACCTGAAGACACTCTCTCGACAGTGGGCATTAAATTTAGCTACACCATAGTCTTCAATCTGGGCTTTGCTGGAAAGGTTTAGCATTTTCTCTATCTCAAGCTCCACCGGCAACCCGTGAGTATCCCACCCTCCCTTGCGGGGAGCATAGCAACCCTTCATCGTCTTGTATCTCGGAATAATGTCTTTGAACACTCGAGATAGCACAAGGTGGATGCCTGGGCTGCCATTAGCCGTCGGTGGACCTTCATACATTGTGAACCGCGTAGCTCCCCGGCGAGCCTCTACGCTCCTTTGAAAAATTTGGTGCTCTTTCCAGAAGGTCAGGATATTGCTCTCGAGCTCAGGCAGGTTTACTTTGCTGCTTACCGGTCGGAACATGCCTAGTGCTTCTTTAACAGAATAGCGACTCTCCGCGCTTCACCTTCACCCATACTCTGTGTGGTAACATCTGGATGGTCAGCCAGGGTTAGATGGATAACACGCCGTTCATCCGCTGGCATTGGCTCAAGAGTTATCAAGCGCCTGCTCTTCTTCACCTGGTCGGCTAAACGCAAGGCAAGATTTTGCAGAAACTCATAACGGCGCTTCTTATACCCGGCAACATCAATATTAATCGGCACCCACATCTTTAGCTTTTCAGCAACTATCAGCCTGACAATATATTGTAGCGATGCTAGAGTCTGACCCCGACGTCCGATCAAAATACCTAGGTCGTCGCCCTCGATATTTAGAATCACGGGTAATTCGCCGCTAGCGGGCTGGGGCACCGAAAGATTAACTGTAAGACCCATTGACTCAATTAACTTGCTCACAACTTCTTTAGCCATCTCAATCACATCAGCCTTCTCGCCACCAGTAGGTAGAAGTCTGACCCTAATCCTGGCTTCTTCAGCCCCTACCCCCAGAACGCCACTTCTACCTTTCTTTAGCACGATAACTTCGACACGGTCTTCGCTGACGCCTAGTTGCTCCAGCGCTATCTGGATAGCCTCATCAACTGTTTTGCCACCCACTTCCAGCTCTCTCATTTACCAAAAAGACCTCGCTTTTTCCCCTCGGTTGCCTTCTTTATGGTCTTGGACGGTTCTGCTGCTTTCTGCAACGTCTTTGATGGTCGTTGTGATGCCGTTGGCACTTTTTGAGGTGGCACCTGTCTGGCAAGAGAAGGAGCTCTTAGATAGCCCCAGCCACCGGCAATAAAATACTGAGTTACTATACCTATAATATTCGAAATCACCCAATACAGAGCTAGCCCGCTGGGGAAAGATAAGGTGAACAGACCAAACATCAACGGCATCATCAGCGTCATCATACTAGTCATGGACTGTTGCCTCGGGTCAGTCGCAGGGGGCGACACCATCTTCTGCTGCACCCACATCGTGCCACCTACCAATATAGCCAGAATGAGATTCGGGTCTGGGCGTGACAGTCGAAGCCACAAGAATTGCTCGTTCAGGGGCACCGCTTGCCCCACTGCTGCCCAAGAATAAAGGTGCTGTGACAAATTTAACAAGTTCTCTGGAGTAGCTGCCAAGGCTTGCATAATCGACTGATAGAGAGCAATCCAAATAGGCAATTGAATAAGCATAGGCCAGAGACAGCCAAGAGGGTTTATTCCCGCCTCTCTGTAAAGCTTCATCATCTCTTGTTGCAACTTCTGCTGGTTCTTGGCATATTTCTTCTGGATTTCCTGAATTTTTGGCTGCAACGACTGCATGATTTTGGTTGACCGGGTCTGCCGTATGGTGAGCGGAAGTAAGGCCAACCGAACGATGACCGTAAGAACGATGATTGCTAGTCCGAAGCTACCACCCAGTGCTGCACACAGTGCAATCAGGCTATTGAGCACCGGCTCCAAGATAATAGTATTCCACAGTTCAGCCATAACGAGTCCTATTCAATTTCAGAATAGCAGAATTCCCAGACCTTTTCTCCTTTTTGGATATCCACACCGTAAACGCACCGATTTCGCGCATGAACATAGACCATGTTATCTTCCCCATAAAGGGGGGCCATTACTGAAGCCCCGATAGAGATGGTCTTTATACTATCACCACTGCCAGTCTCAAGTATGTAAAGCTCTCCCGACTTTGAAGCCACTACAAGAAAGCCATTCAATAACACCGGCGCCGATATAATAGGACTGTCAGCAGAAAATTCCCATAGCTTCCCACCATGACCTGCCTCAAGGGCGTAAACCTTACCATCAAGACATCCGGCATAAATCACATTGTCCCTTACTACTGGAGTTGCCCAGAACCAATTGCCACCGCTAAATGTCCACTTTGTCTTGCCATTATCAGTGCTAACAGCATAAAAGTGATTATCAAAAGTGCCAAAAACTAGGTTCCCCCCAGCAATTGCTGGAGATGAAGCAACAGCCGCCGGCAATTCAACCTCCCATATAGGACTACCATCAACACTATCCAAAGCGAAAAACTTGTGGTTATAGTTACTGACGTAAACAACACCGTCCTTCACCACCGGAGACGTCCATATTTTCCCCCCAGTATCAAATTCCCATCTCTCCTCACCGTAAACAGCATCCAGCGCGTAGACTTTGCCATCAGAGCTGCCAACATAGACTGTATCACCAGCTACCACTGGGCTACCAACGACAGCTCCGATAAACTTGTTTTGCGCTTGCGGATACACCCACTCTCCCCGTTTTTTCCACGAAGGGTTGCCTTCCTCATCGTAACCAGGAGCTAGCCTGTTTATAGCCATCACTTTACCATCATCACCAGCATATGTGGCAACATAGACCAGGTCGTCGGTCACGGCTGGGGTAGTATAAATAATCACCGGCGGTGCCACTGGAGCACAACCCATAGGACCACACATCCCACCGGAGGGAATCGGAGCTTTGACAGCAGTAACTCGCCATTCTCCTTCAGCAGGAAAATCTGACTCTTCACTTCGGGCTAAAACATTCAACGCAATGACTTCACCGCTCATTGACCCAAGGTAAAGCATGCCATCGTAGCTGGCAAACCCCGACCAGCCCTGCCATGCTGGTCCAGCACAGCCAGCACTCGCTGTGGGCAACACTGCAGCCAGAAGCAACAAGGCTGAAACCTTCTTTACTTTGCTAATACAGGTAGTAATCATCTTCATCGTCCCATGCTTTCAAAAATTATCAGACATTACGGCACCGGGTCATAGCCACCTTTAGACCAAGGATGACAGCGCGCCAAACGTCTCATTGTCAGCCAGGACCCTTTGGCTAGCCCATATCTTCTTATTGCCTCATAAGCATAATGAGAGCATGTAGGGGCAAAACGACAAGACGGTGGGGTAACTCGTGATATCGTGCATTGATACAGTCTAATCAACTCCAGAACAAACCATTTCATCTTGGTCTGCCAGCAAATCAGCTTGCGAGAGTAATGTGACTATTGACTTCTCAAGCTGATGATAGTCAGCCGCTGATGTTGCTTTTCTAGCAATAAACACAATATCCCACCCCGGCTTTACCAACACCGTGCGAGCTATTTCCCTAAGCAAGCGACGAATCCGATTACGCACTACTGCCTTGCCAGCCTCCTTGGACACAGAAAACCCATACCTGCTATATTCTAGCTGATTAGGCAATATTTTTATAATTATGAGATTGTCTGCCCAGGCTTTACCTGATTTGTAGACAGCTGAATACTGGGCTCTTTTAGTTAAAGCCCATTTTTTTGCCATACCGCTAAACCGGAGTTAACTGCCACCGTCCTTTGAGTCTCCTTGCCTTCAACACCCTCCGCCCTCCCCTAGTCGCCATCCTGGCACGGAAGCCGTGTTTGCGTACCCTTGAAATTCTCTTTGGCTGATAAGTTCTCTTAGGCACCTTCCATTTTCCTGGAATTACGTTTCGCCTCTAGAATCGCTCCACAGGCGGATATGGTCTGGAGTATAGGGTAACAAAGCCAGAAAACGGGCTCTCTTGATGGCTAATGCCAGTCGCCTCTGATGTTTAGCGCAAGTGCCCGTTCGGCGACGCGGTTCAATCCTAGCCCGGTCTTGAGAAATATACCGCCGCAGTCTGGACACGTCTTTATAGTCTATTTCAATCTTCTCAGCACAAAAGGGGCACACCTTGGGTTTGAAAACAAAGCGACGCCCTTTCTCCTTGATCTCTCTAGCCCCCTCGCCTTCCGCCATGCTATTCTTTTCCTCCTCTCAACAATCAAACCTTTAGAAAGGTAGATCTTCGGGCTCTATTTCCTCCTCAGCAGCTTCTGTCGGAACCTCCTCGCCAGGAAGGGGTGCCGCAGTTTGCCTTTCAAGAAACAGAACCCTATTGGCAATTACTTCAGCGGTAACACGCTTTTGCCCGTCTCTCCCCTCCCAAACACGAGTACGCAGACTCCCTTCAACATATACCCGCTGCCCTTTACTCAAGAACTGGTTACAACTTTCAGCTTGCTTCCTCCAAGCAACTACGGTGAACCACTCTGTCTCCTGTCTGCGTTCCCCTTCAGCCGTTGTGTAAACTCTGCTTGTGGCAACGCGAAACGAGGTCACTGGATTACCGCTCGGCGTGAAGCGCATCTCAGGGTCAGTCCCTACATTTCCTATCAGCATAATCTTATTCAAGCTTACCATACCACACTCCTTGTACCCTTAGTCCGCTAACCTTATTAGCAAATGACGCAAAACCTCGCCAGAAAGGCGAAGATTAGCATCTAACTCCTTAACTACAGCTGGTCTTAGCTTTAGCTTCGCCAGCACGTAATTCCCCTCCATGAATCGCTTTATAGGATAAGCTAGCTTCCTTCTCCCCCAGTGAGTCACTTCATCGACACTCCCGCCAATCCTGCCAATCAACTCGCTAATCTTATTTATGAGACTACCAACCTCATCATCAGCAACCTCAGGGCTGATGATGAGTACCAGTTCATAGCTAGGCATCTACTGTTTCCTTCGAAGCTCAAAAGTGGACACATTATAGCATATCGAAGAAAACGGCAACAACCTTTGTCCTTTCAGCCACTCCTTGCATTTTCCACCACTTCTGGCTTATATTGGTATTAACAGGGGGATGTTGTGGAAATCTGTATCATTGGACTCCCGAAGAGCGGAAAGACCACCATCTTTAATGCTCTCACCGGTGGCAAAGCTGAGACCAAAGCCTATGCTTCTACTTCTCTAACCCCCAACATCGGCGTCTCTAAAGTGCCTGAGCCTAGGCTTGAGATTCTAAACAACATATTCCACCCAAAAAGGATAATACCTGCCGAGGTGAGATACGTCGATATCGCCGGCATAGCCAAAGGCTTGGGCAAAGTCGTGGGGATTGGCGGTGAACTTCTGAACTATCTGAGTAACGCTGACGCCCTCCTCCATGTAGTCAGAGCTTTCGAGGATGACAATGTACCCCATATAAGTGGCACCATCGACCCTAAACGGGACATGGCAACCATGGACTTGGAGCTCATTGTTTCCGACCTAGGCATAATTGAAAGGAGGCTGAGACGCCTCGAAGACGCACTGAAAGGAGCCAAAGGCATGGAACGTGGCTCACTTCTGAAAGAGAAGTCCCTGCTCCAGAAGATTAAGTCTGGACTAGACAATGAAATTCCTATCTGGCGTCAGAGCTTAGCTCCTGAAGAAATCAAAAGTCTAGCCAACTACCAATTTCTTACTGCTAAGCCCATGTTGATAGTTATCAACATGGATGAGAACCAGGTTGCGCAAGCCCATACTCTTGAGGCTGAGTTGCGTTCAGCATGCTCATACTCTCAATTCAAGGTGGTAGCACTATGCGGCAAACTGGAAACAGAGATAGCCCAACTAAGCACCGATGAGGCTCAAGAATTCCGTAATGCCTTGGGGCTCACCGAACCAGCACTTGACAGTGTCATCAGGCTTTCCTACCAGCTCTTAGGACTAATATCGTTTTTTACCACCGTCTCCGGTGAATTAAAGGCTTGGACAATACCCAAAGGAACCACGGCTTTAAAAGCTGCAGGTAAGATACATTCCGACATTGAAAAGGGATTCATCAGAGCCGAAATTGTCAGCTTTGAAGATTTGGCCAGGAGTGGCAGCTTGGCTGAAGCGCGAAGACAGGGACTACTCAGACTCGAAGGTAAGAACTATATTGTGCAAGATGGTGATATAATCACTTTCT
>DTZC01000142.1 GCA_012961565.1 Dehalococcoidia bacterium | reverse complement strand
CCTTTTTGCTCCCGCTTCAATTCCTCCACCGCTTCAGCCAGCAGGCGGCAATAGAGGTCAAAGCCCACAGCAGCTATATAACCGCTCTGTTCCACACCCAGCAGATTTCCAGCGCCCCGAATCTCCAAGTCTTTCATGGCAATTGCAAACCCGGCACCCGGCTCGGTAGCCTCACAAATGGTCCTCAGCCGTTTTCGAGCTTCGGGAGTCAATTGCTTCCCCCTGTCAAAAAAGAAGTAAGCGTAAGCATTATTGCTGCCACGCCCCACACGACCTCGCAGTTGATAAAGCTGCGTCAACCCCAGCCTATCAGCCTGGTCAACGATTAACGTGTTGACATTGGGCATATCAAGACCAGACTCAATAATGGTGGTAGTGACCAGGATATCGTTTCTGTGAGCTGCAAAATCAGCCATCACCCTCTCCAGCTCATCCTCAGGCATTTGCCCATGGGCAACCGATATCCTGCCTTCCGGAACTAGCTTACCCAGCTCCGCGGCAACGCGCGCGATACTATGAACCCTGTTGTGAACAAAGAATACCTGCCCGTTCCTTTCCAACTCACGCAGTATCGCTTCTCGGACTATCCTCTCATCATAAGGACCAACATACGTCTTAATAGGCAGACGCTCGTCTGGCGGAGTTTCGATCGTGCTCATGTCCCTGATTCCAGCCAGAGACATGTGTAACGTGCGCGGAATTGGAGTAGCGCTCAATGTGAGCACATCTACCTCACGCCTCAATTTTTTAAAGTACTCCTTATGTATTACTCCAAAGCGCTGTTCCTCGTCTATAATTACCAGTCCCAAGTCTTTAAACTTCACATCTTGCTGCAATAACCGGTGAGTCCCGATACAGATATCCACTATGCCTACAGCCAGTCCCTCGATTATTGTAGCCTGCTCCTTCTCCGTACAGAAACGGCTGAGCATTTCAACCCTTACCGGGAAAGGCTGGAGCCTCTCACGGAAGGTCACAAAATGCTGCTGGGCTAAGACTGTAGTCGGCACCAGGACCGCCACTTGCTTACCTGCCATCACCGCCTTGAAAGCCGCCCGAAGCGCCACCTCAGTTTTACCATAGCCTACATCTCCACATACAAGTCGGTCCATGGGGCTCGGCTTCTCCATATCACTCTTAACATGCTGGACAGCCTCCAGTTGGTCAGCGGTCTCTACATAGGGAAAAGAAGACTCCAACTCCTGCTGCCACAGAGTGTCTGGCGAAAAAGCAAACCCCGGAATTACCTCTCTGGCTGCATAAATCTCCAGAAGCTCACGGGCAATATTTACCACCGATTCTTTAATCCTTCGCTTTGTCCGCGCCCATTCCTGGGTGCCTAGTCGGTTCAACGCCGGCGGTTGGTCGCTGGCACCAATATAGCGACTGACCCGGTCAACTTGGTCCACGGGTACATAGAGCCTGTCTCCAGCAGCATACTCCAGAACCAGATACTCCCGCTCCACACCATCGCTAAGCATCTTGGTAACACCGGCGAATTTGGCTATACCGTGCTCAATGTGCACAACATAATCGCCCGGTGCCAGCTGAGGGATCAGCCAGTGATAGTGCATTGGTCTTTTCTTGACCCAGCGCCGCTGCTTGACTACACCAAATAGCTCCTTATCAGTCAATAGTGTCACCACATCCTTCATTGCCCAACCTCCAGCTAGCGAACCCCGGACTAGGGTAACTGAACCCCAAGGTGGCAGTTGCTCAATCTGTGAGACTGGATGTGCTAAAATATCCTGCTCTTCTAGGAACTCGGCTAGGCGACTAGCTTGCTGGCTGACAATGACAACCCGCTGTCCCTTGCCCAGCATCTTTCTCAGGTCCTCACAGAAAGCACTAAGTCTACCTCCATAGCTCGCTACCGGGGCTACAGGCAGGGATTGAACACCAGTTTCACTGGCACTGTCCACATTCCACGGTTGTAGCATCAACCTGCGCCTGATTCTTCCCATCTTCACCTCAAATTCCTGCCACGACAGACAGGAAACAGGCAGTCCCGCGAGCTCATCCTCACACTCAACCCTTGTTTGCCTCGTCTCTCCCACCTGGCTCCGCAGTTTGTCAATGGTACCTCTCACCTCATCAAGGTCATCAATGATCAGGAGGGCTTCATCTGGCAGGTAATCTAAAATAGTACCCGTGGCACGGTTCTCATCGCCTTCTTTAGCCGGGACTATCATCACCGAATCCACCAGCTTTAGTGAGCGCTGTGTCTTTGGGTCAAATAGCCTGATGCTCCCTATCCGATTACCGTCAAACTCTATCCTGGCGGGAAATTCGCTGTTAGGAGAAAAAACGTCCACGATACCGCCTCGGCGACTTATCGCACCTGGTACTTCAACAATACTGTGCAGCTCATACCCCATATTTTGCCATCTCTCTATCAACCCCAGCGGCTCAAAATTCAGCCCTACCTCCAGCCTGTGACAGCGTTCCCAAAACTCTTCCCTGGGTATCGTTTTGCCGATCACACCCAGAACGGAACACACTATCAAAGGACAGCAGTTTCCATCCCGTGAAACTTCACGCCACAGGCCCAGTGCCGAAACCGCACTCAATCGCTCCGCTGTCACCAGTATATCGGATACAAGAGCCTCACTAGCCAGGAGGTCAGCTTCAGGAAAGAACCGTAACTGTTCTGAGCTAAGACACCAAGCCTGGAGTTCATCAAACAGTCTTTTAGCTTCTTCCGACTGGCTGGCTATCAACAAAACAGGTACACCCAGCTCCATATGGAGAGCAGCTACGACGAAAGGTTTCACAGCATCAGGCACTACAGCCCTGACCATCCCACTGCAGGACTCGCCCAAACAACTCACCAATCGCCGGTACTCCGGTACTTCCTTGATTGACGTCAGCAGGCACGACAGATTCACATCAAACACCTCTGGGGCTAGCCATGACCACGTGGGTAGTCTGGACTAGCCCTGCCTAAATTGTAACACGCGTCTTGCTCTTCCACCAACGATGTTTCAACCAACACAAGCTCCTACCGCAGAGAGCGTTTAGCAACAACCCATTCCTGATACACCTTAATTCACCAATCTAAGCTCCATCAATATAGCTTAACTCACCGGTGTAGCCTCGATCCTTCGAGGTCGAGTTCCCGAGATTTAAACTCCGGCACAACAGGCGAAAATAATGCCTGACTAAACCCCTGTACCTACATCGGTAATCAATCTGCTGCCCACCCAACTTGACAAGCTCCGGCAAAGTATTTCATACTATGGTATGAACACAGTATGAGGGTAACATGCCATGCCAAAGACAATCAAAATCGCCATCAGTCTTCCCAGAGAGATGCTGACTGCTATAGACCGTGAAATCCAGGCCAGCGGAGAGACTCGTAGTCAATTTTTCCGCCGTGCTGTGGAAGCCCTATTCAAACAACGAGAAGAGCGGTCACTAAAAGAACTATACTTGCATAGATATCGGCAGGTGCCTGAGACTACCCAAGAAGTCGATGCTGCTCGCTTGGCTGCAAATATCATCCTAGCTGAGGAGACCTGGGAATGAGACGGGGTGAAATATGGTGGGCAGAACTAGCTCCACCTGCCGCACGCCGGCCAGTGCTGCTTCTATCCCGCGATGAAGCTTACACAGTTCGGTCCTTGATTGTGATAGCACCAATCACCACACGTATCCGTCGCATTCCCTCTGAAGTACATCTGGGGGCAGCCGACGGAATGCCACGAGCATGTGCCGCTAACCTGGATTTCATCACCATCATCCCCAAAAATTGCCTCCGCGAATTTCTCACCAGCCTCAGTCCACAGAAACTCAATGAAGTTGATAAAGCTATCCGCTTTGCCCTGGCTCTGGAGTAGGCGGACTCCCCAGGGCCCTCCTTTAAAACCCCATTCTCTTCATCCACCCCCACCCCGAGCAAATCTTCTAGTGTACCCATTATGACACCCCACCAACTGCCTGACTGACCACGCCAAGAAGCCTCAAGCTAAACTTCAGCTCGAATTTCAGAAAAGCCCCCAGAGGCTTGAAATTTTCCCGAATATGTAATATCATTTTTCGGCTGCAAAATCCAAGCGGAAAGGAAGGACTCACCATGCAAGTAATCGCACCCATGAAAGAAACCACCGATATCCTCGTTGAAGAAGGCGGCGACATCCTCAAAATGTGTTACCAGTGCGGTCTGTGCACTGGCGTCTGCCCCTGGAACCAATTGACCACCTTCGAACTTCGCAAGCTAATCCACAAGACACAACTGGGCACAGTTGACTTCGAGGATGAAGAGGTGTGGAGATGTGTTGGCTGCAAGGCTTGCGTTGAGCGTTGCCCCCGTGGCGTTGACGTACCCTATATCATGAGGGCTATTCGTCGTGTCATCACAGAAATCGGCGCCGGCGCAGTCCCTCAGTCACTCCGGGTTACCGAGAAAAACATATCAGCCGTGGGTAACCCGCTGGGAGAGCCCCAGGAAAAGCGGATGGACTGGGCAAAAGACCTCGGAGTCAAGACCTTTACCACAGGGACTGAGATACTTTACTTCCCCTGCTGTTACCAGACCTATGACCCCCCTGCCCAGAAGGCAGCTCGAGCCACGGTTGATATCTTGAAAAAAGCCAATGTGGATTTCGGCATCCCCGATAGCAATGTAGTCTGCTGTGGCGAGAGCATTCGTAAGGCAGGTGCCGAAGGCTTATTCCAGAGGTTAGCCAAAACCAACATAGACATCTTTGCCCAGCTCGGCGTTAAGAAAATCCTCGTCACTTCTCCACACTGCTACCACACCTTCAAGGATGAGTACCCCGAGCTCGGCGGCAATTATGAAGTAGTCCACCTTTCCCAGTACCTCGCCGAGCTGATTACAGAAGGCAGATTAAAACTTACCAAAGAGATCAATAAGAAAGTCACCTACCATGATTCCTGCTGCCTGGGACGCTGGCAAGGCATATATGACGAGCACCGGGAAATCCTAAGTAGCATCCCGGGCATTGAGTTCGTCGAAATGAGGGACTCCCGTGAATATGCTCTGTGCTGCGGAGGTTGTGCTGGCAGGCTCTGGCTGGAGACCAAAAAGGGTGAACGAATGTCCGAACTGAGACTTGAACAGGCGTTAGACGTCGGAGCTAGCACTTTAGCCATCAGTTGCCCCTACTGTATGGCTAATTTCAACGATAGTGTGGTAACCATGGACAAAGCTGACGTGATTGACGTCAGGGATATTTCAGAACTCGTTGCGGAGGCACTATAATGGCTGAAAGGAGCAAAGATATGGAACCCAAGATAGGTGTTTATGTCTGCCATTGCGGCTCCAACATAGCTGGAACCGTCGATGTGCAACAGGTGGTCGAATTTGCCAAAGGACTGCCTGCAGTAGCACTCGCCCGCGAGTATAAGTTTATGTGCTCCGACCCGGGGCAAGGCATGATCAAAGACGATATCAAGAACCTGGGACTCAACAGGATAGTTGTCGCCTCTTGCTCCCCGCTGCTGCACGAATTAACTTTCCGCCGTGCTATCCAGGAAGCTGGAATTAACCCCTACCTGCTTGAAATGGCAAACATCCGCGAGCACTGCTCCTGGACAACCGAAGACCACGGGGAAGCAACCAAGAAGGCAAAAGCGTTGGTCAGCGCCGCAATTAAGCGTGTTTACTATCACCAGCCGCTGGAGCCCAGAGAGGTCTCCGTTAACCCCAACACCCTCATCGTCGGTGGCGGTATCGCCGGCATCCAGGCTGCTCTGGAAATCGCCGATGCCGGGCACAAAGTATATCTGGTGGAGAGAGACCCCAGTATCGGCGGACACATGATTCAATTCGACAAGACTTTCCCTACTCTCGACTGCTCCGCCTGTATCCTCACTCCCAAAATGACATCAGTGGGTATGCACCCTAACATCGAGCTCATGACTTACAGCGAGGTCGAGGAAATCTCCGGCTTCATCGGCAACTTTAAAGCTAAAATCCGAAAAAAGGCACGCTATGTAGACGAGTCCAAATGCAACGGCTGTGGTATCTGCATAGAGAAGTGCCCCTGGAAAGCACCCAGCGAGTTCGACCTCGGGCTGAGCCAGCGAAAAGCCATCTATACTCCGTTTCCACAAGCAGTACCCAACATACCCGTCATAGATAAAGAAAGTTGCGTCTATTTCCTCAAGGGGAAATGCCGTGCCTGTGAGAAGTTCTGCGAAAGAGAAGCAATCGATTTCGAGCAGCAGGACAAAATCGTCGAGATAGAGGTCGGCAACATAATAGTTGCCACCGGCTATGACCCCTTCGACCCCACCCCTATCGCCAAATACGGCTACGGACGCTTCCCCAACGTCGTCACCGGTCTTGAGTTCGAGAGAATCTGTAACTCCGTAGGACCTACCGGTGGCAGAATCGTCCTCAAAGACGGCTCTGAGCCCAAGAGCATCGCCATCCTCCACTGCGTCGGCAGCCGAGACGAGAACTACCATAAATACTGCTCCCGGGTCTGCTGCATGTACGCTCTCAAATACTCACACCTCATAAAGGAAAAGACAAATGCCGATGTCTACCAGATGTACATCGACATGCGCTGCTTCGGCAAGGGGTACGAAGAGTTCTACGAGAGACTTTCCAGAGAAGGTGTCACCTTCGTCCGCGGCAAAGTAGCTGAAGTCACCGACCGAGCCATAAGCGATGAGGAGAAGGGAAAACTCATCGTCTGCGGCGAGGATACTCTGCTGGGG
>DTZC01000141.1 GCA_012961565.1 Dehalococcoidia bacterium | reverse complement strand
GACAGGTGCCGCTATGTAAGCTTCATCAGGCGTGCCATTCAATGTTACCTGACTTTTATAGTATTGAACTTGAAGAGGCTGGTGAAGCTGCTAACCGGCGTCGGCTTTAAGAGTGAAGCTCGAGTGTGTGTTATGACTGGAGGGATTAATACGCCCGAAATCCGGAGAAAACGTGAAAGATGCTATAGGTGTAGCTAGACAAATAGTGAAGGCGCCCTAGATAAGCGGTGAAAAAGGCGAGAAATATCCCCGTCAGGGAGAAGATGCCAACAATTGCCTGTTGCTAAACGGTCTCATGTTGTACTGCTTTGACCATGCTTCAGCGACCTGTTTCCTCTTGGCATCATCGTTTTTCTGCGTAGCTTCAAATGCAGGACATTCAGTGCAGACTATTCCACAATAGGCAATCATCTTATCCATAACACGCTCCTTACGGTTTAAGTTAGGCGACTAGCTGGAAGCTCTGGCTCTTCGTCGTCGCCACAGGAAGATTACCACAACGGCAACAGGAATCCAGACGGGGCAGAAGACCACCAGCCAGATAGCCATGTCAGCCAGCACCCTGCCTAAAGTGGCGAGACCACGGACTGCTGATTCGAGTGTTTTCAAGGCACTCCAGCCAGTTTGACCTAAAGGCTTTGTCCTCTGCAGGTTTATCTCGATAAGTGCCATATCCGAGGTGCGCTCCAGGTATTGAATACGACCTTTAACCCGCTCAATTTCACCGCGCACACCGGAGAGCGCCTGATATACCTTCAAGGTATCTTCTACAGTTTCTGCCTTCTTGAGCAGTTCCAGATACTGAGCCTCGGTCGCCTCCAGATTTCGCAGTTGCGCTTTAAGGTCGGTATATTCCTCGGTTACATCCTGACTCTTGGTGCTCTCATCGGGAACACTGACAGCCAGCTTGCGCAACCTGTCCAGAACCTCACCGAATCTGTCAGCAGGAACACGTATTGAGATTCTGCCGTGGGGCACATCTTCATTCCCTCGCTTATGGGAAGAGACTACATAGCCACCCAGCTCTGTGGCTAAGGCAGCGATAGCACTCATAGCCTGAGATACATCTTCCACTTCTAGGGTCATATAGCCTCTTCTCACGATTTTGCGGTCTGCATCTACTTCTCCAGGTTTACCTCCGGCAACCTGCGGTCTATCTCTGCCAGTATACTCCTTGACTATCCCTGGCGATGGCGAAGGTGCTGGCGGTGCTACCTCTCTGGCAGCACAACCGGTAATCAGCACCAGAATCAGAGATAGCAGGATTAACATTGAGACTCTACACAGTTTCTTCATTTGTTTACTCCATCAGGTGGTGAGACTGCAGCTTAAACCGATAACCTTTTCCGGGATCTGGCAAGAATTTAGCTAGGTCCTGCTTCAGCCTATTCCTCTGGCTATTAAACGCACCGATCATGGTAAAAGTTTACCATATTTAACCCCCGGGCCGGTATACTGGGCTTTGTTGAACAGCTTGTAGCGTTCTGCTATGCTTGGTGCTACTGTGCATAATTCTAGGGGGGTGACATGGGACAGTCGATTGCCGAAGAACTGGAGCCACTGTTCAATCCCAAATCGGTGGCTGTGATTGGGGCTACAAACAACTGGAGCAAGTGGGGATATTCTACTTTCACCAGCGTTCTAGATGGCTTTCGTGGTCCTGTGTATCCGGTGAACAATAAAGAGGGTGAGATCCTGGGATACAAGGCATATGCCAGGGTGACCGAGATACCGGGACCAGTTGACCTCGCTGTCTTTGTCATACCTGCTGCCAGCGTCGCCCCGGTCATGGATGACTGCGTGACTAAAGGGGTAAAGGCAGCAGTCATTATCACCGCTGGGTTTGCCGAGACCGGCGAGGAAGGGAAGAAGTTGCAAGATGAGGTGCTGCGGATTGCCCGAAAGGGTGGCATCCGTTTTATCGGTCCTAACTGCATGGGCTTCTGGAGTGCCTCATCGGAACTGAGAGCTTTTATGTTCCCACTGCCGGTCAAAGATGGCCCTCTGGCTTTTGTGTCACAGGGGGGAAATGTGGGAGGTGCCGTTGTCACTTCTGGTTATATGAGAGGTATCGGCTTTCACCATTATGTAAGCTGTGGCTGTGCCGCTGATATACAGATAGAGGACTACATCGAGTATTTCGGAGAAGACCCTCAGGTAAAGGTCATCCTAGCATACGTAGAAGGTCTGGCTGATGGTATACGTTTCCTAGAGAAAGTCAAAAAGGTAACGCCGAAGAAGCCGGTCATTGTCTTGAAGCCAGGCAAGACTGATGCTGCTGCTAAGGCAATAACATCTCACTCCGGGGCATTGGCTGGCTCCGATGAGGCTTACGAGGCAGCTTTCAGAAGCATCGGTATTACCAGAGTTGAAAGCCCGGAGGAATTGCTCGATGTGGCTATTGGCTTTATCACCCAGCCACTGCCGCGGGGGAGGAATATTGCCATCCTGACACCCGGGGGCAGCTATGGAGTCCTGTGTGCCGAGGCTTGCGCTTCAGAGGGGTTGAACGTGGTAAAGCTGCCAGACAAAGTCATCGCAGCGCTGGATAAGGTCTTTCCACCACGGTGGAGTCGCGGCAATCCTGTTGACCCCGCTGGAGATAGAAACTTCGTTACCTTCCTCACTGCTCCAGGGAAACTGCTGAAGGTGGACGAGGTCGATTCATTAATTTTCATGGGGTTTGGTGGCTTTTCTATATTCGCTGCATTGTTCCTCTCTGCAGACGCCGAACATCCTGATGGAGTCGCCTCCTGGGTTCCCTCCAGAGAGCGGTTCCGTGAACTTGCCATTGCATTCACCAAAGCAGTCAGGTCCAGAGATACCAAGGAAATCGGCAAGGCTATACATCCCATTGTGTCCGGTGCCGCTTCTATCATGGGCATCTACAATGAGGAAGAGGTCGCGGAGTTGACACAGTTGGTTGCCGCTGCAATCGCCTCGGGAAGACTCAATGCTCCAGTGTTAGTCAGCGCTTTTCTACCACCCGACTCTCCATTGCTAGCAGAGATGGGAATTAAGAACCCGCCCACTCCACAGGAGGCAATTGCTCGTTTTCTAGTAGCAATAGCTGAGCAGTGGGTAGAAGACTACAAGAAGCCGGTGTTGACCACGACCTTCTTTACCGAAGACCAGCCTCGTCTTCGGGGTTCCCATTATGCCTATCCTTCCGGTAAACAAGCTGCTAGAGTTCTGGTGAAACTAGTTGAGTATAAGGAATACTTGGAAAGCATCGGCTTATACAAGAACTGATGCCTTTGTACCAGGGTGCAGAAGAAGGAGGTGGGTTGTCTATGTTAACGAGTAAACGTGTCTCTGTATTAGCATTTATGCTTACAGCCGTGCTTCTGTTCGGCACAGCGGGTTGTGCGCCTGCTACCCCACCTAGCCCAGCAACTCCGGATAGCGAGTGCGACTTACTAAGGGCTGAGCTGGCTAAAGCTAACGCAGAATTAGAAAAGCTCAAAGCCCAATTGGAAAGCGCCAGAGCTGAAATTACCACTGCCAAAGCAGCTTCCCTGGAGGACCTATTACGCCACAGGCGCTCCGTCAGGGACTATGCTGATGCACCATTAACACGGGACGAGGTGATGAAGCTTCTCTGGGCAGCACAGGGGATAACCCGGGCCTGGGGCGGCAGAACCGCTCCCTCAGCTGGTGCTCTCTATCCTCTAGAACTATATGTTGCTGTGGGCAACGTGGTGGACCTGTCTCCGGGCGTTTACAAGTACCATCCCAGGGAGAACAAACTGACTCTCGTCAAGGAAGGAGACGTGCGCACTGCTCTGGCACTGGCATCTCTGGGGCAGAGAAGCGTAGCTGATGGTGCTATCGACATCGTTATTGCTGCTGTCTATGAGCGGACAATGGTAAAATATGGCGCCAGAGGCGAGAGGTACGTCCATATTGAAGTCGGTCATGCCGCTCAAAACATCTGTCTTCAGGCAGTGGCTCTGGGACTGGGGCTGGTGACTATCGGTGCCTTCCAGGACTCAGCAGTGGCTAAAATCATCGGTATGTCTCCCGATGAGGCTCCCCTATATGTGATACCGGTAGGCAGGCTTGAATAGCAACCTAGTGAGCTACAAACCACTGTGACAGCACAGGAAGAGAAAAGTATAGGGGATGACATTGTGAAGCCATCCCCTGAGGGCTGGAATTCTATCCCGTAGCCTTTATCTAGCGCTGCTCCCAGGCTTGGAATATCGCCTGTAGCCGTTCCAGGAGCTTGGTAATGAAACCCTCCCCAGCTCCTGGCTTCTTGTTGACCTTCTCCGCAACAGCCTGATTTTCCACCTGCAACTGGAACTGCTTCTGCAATACAATCTGGCTCTGCCCATTATTCTTGGTCTTCAACTGTACCACTCTTGGCTGCCATTTCTTTCCTGCATGCTCAGCTGCCTGAGATTTAGGATTGAATGTTTTTTGCAGCCCCGGCGCTTTGTCAATTCCTCTGCCAGGAACTCCACTCAACTTCAGTATTTCAGCCTTGGTCAAGGTGATTTTGTTGACGGTAAGGGAGATTGAAACCTGGTTGCTAGTTGCCCACAGTGATATGCCATCTGGCATGACACCTGTAGCCTCAGCAGTATTGATAATAGGACCGGGAAGGTCGGAAATTGTGATGGTGTAGGTAGCCGTAGCAGTGATATTGTCTCCAGGTGCCAGTGTGGTATTGCTCAGGGGGATGGCACCCAATCTGTCATCTTCCAGCGACAGATTGCTGACAGTAACATTACCGGTGTTAGCGATGGTATAGGAATATGTGATTGTATCGCCTACGACCGCTGAAGTCCTGTCAGCCGATTTGGTAACCGCTAGACCAGCTTCTTCTTCAGCGACAACCATAGTCGCCGATGCAGGAATGAGCAGGATGAACAACAGTGCTACCAGCAGAATGCTCCATCTTTTCATATTGCACCTCCTGAAACTATGGTGTTTCTCGACAGAAGCAGTCTCTGCAGAGTTCCGTCCTGTCGACAATTAATTAACGAGGTAGACGGCCAAAGGTTTATGCCTCGATTACCTTCAAGCCTGATAATAAAAGGTATTTCAAATGTAATCAGCGAAGAGAGATAATCTCTAGTTTCTTCCATCAGCCTTGGCATAGTTGACAATTACACCTCACCCCACTAGACTATGATTTGCAGCGGATGTGGCTGGGCGATAATGGGCGGTTTCTCAGTTTTGCATACGCTGCAGGTAAACTTCTATTAAGGAGGGTAGAAAAGGATGTGCGTCTGGTGTGAGCGTTATGCCGACGGATATGAGAGATGGTATTTCAACCCGGCAAACTATGCCAGAAAGCTGTATAAGGTTAGAAAAGAAGAGGCAGAGGCTTTAGGGGCTGAGGCTAATCCCCAGGCTGCAGGGGGCATGGCTCTCCTGACTAGAGATTTCCTGGAAGCTGTAGACAGGAAGGACTATGAGGTTGTTGCCAAGATGAGGCAGCAGGTAGAAGAGATTGCCTGGGCTACTCATTTCGGTCAAGTTGTGCCCCTTGATGATGTGCTCAGGGTGGTCGATATCATCTATCCCATCGCTCTTATCACCTGCGCCTGCCGCCGTTCCATGTTGGGTCTGCCAAACGAGGAGAACTTTACCTGCATCGGGATGGGTCCAGGTATGTATAAGTGGGAGAGATGGCCTGATACTTACCGGGGCGGCGTCCATTTTCTTACCCCAGACGAAGCCAAAGAGATTATCACCAAGATGAATAAGAGAGGTCTGGTACAGGTGCTTTTTACCTTTGGCACTCCCTATATCGCCGGAATCTGTAACTGCGACTATCCTGACTGTAGTGCTATAAGGACCACGCTTGACCACGGCATACAGTTCCTATGGAAGGGACACCACGTGGCAGTTATCGACAACGAGCTTTGTAATGGCTGCGCTTCCTGCATTCACCGCTGCCAGTTCAAGGCACTGAGCTTCTCACCAACACAAAACAAAGCCTACATCGACCTGTTTCAGTGTTTTGGCTGCGGACTCTGCATCTCCGAGTGTCCACAGGATGCTATCACACTGGTAGAAAGAGCCAAATTTCCTGCCTTAGCCAACGTCTGGTAGAAAAACTGTAAAAAGAGGGATGAAATATGCTGCCAACAATCACTGTTGATGACCAAAAATGCACTGACCCCCTGTCCTGCCGCAAGTGCCTGCTCGTTTGTCCCACCCGTGTCTTAGGTGTAGGGACAAAGGTAGGTCCCCAAAAATTCAAAGAAATAGACCCCAGCCAGTTCATAGTTGCCGGGGTCCGCTTCGAAAGATGCACCGTCTGCCTGGACTGCGTCAATGTCTGCCCCAAAAATGCCATTCAAGTGAGCTTGTAGCGGAGGACTAAGAAATGAGTGTTGGTTGGAAATACGGTAAGCCGATAAAGGAAAAGTTAATGACCCTAGAAGAACCGGGCAAGCCACTCCCTTTCGATGCCGATAAGGGACTAATAGGTGATATTACTGCCAGGTTCAACATGGGCGAAATAGTCAGGAATCTCCAGGGCAAGGATGAAAAAGAAGCATATAGGGTGCTTGAGGAGCTGGGCAAAGAAGTGATGAAGCTGACCATGGAGCTTGCCGACGGCAAGTACTTGGACCGCACCGGCGAGATGGTGGAAAGGGTTGCCAGGCTGACAGGGATATCCTTTCCGCACCGGCTACAACGATATGTTGAGCTGTTCATCCTTGGCTTGAGACCCACCGACCGCTGGAATATCACCAAGTCTACTACCAAAGAGCTTGTGCTCCAGGTAACCGCCTGCTCGGTGCAGAAGGCTCTGGAGGAGATAGGCATCAAAGGACTTCCTTGCCGTGGGTTCTGCTTTGCTGGCTTTTATGTTGCCGCCGAAAAGAGCGGCGACAACATAAAGACTGAAATGCCGATGACCTTGCCCGCCAATGGTAGGTGCGAATTTCACATCAGGGTATAGCGTGCTGATGGTCACCACCAGTTATAAAGTAAGAAAAATGCGAGTCTATTTTCCGGCAAACGAATTTGAGGGATGCAGACTTTGGGGCTCCACAAGTTTTCGAGCCCATTATCCTCAGGTCACAGAAATGCTCGAGGAGCTTTACGACCGCAATGCTGAGAACTGCGAGCTCTTTGTTAACATCAGCGAGGTCGACAAATACAGCGTTACCTGCACTGTGTGCTGCCACTTCAGTGATACCGGCTGCGGCTCCCCGGCTGCTAAAGTACCAGACCTGCTTAAACTGCTGGAGAGTGCCCGGTTACACGACGGCTTGCACTAGCTAAATTCGACCCGGGGTGCCACAGCATACCTTTTTAGGCAGCCAGAGGAATAGACCTACTTCACATACTTCCCAATCAACAGCGCCAGGTCTTTTTTCACCTGCTCCGGAATAGACTCAGGGGCAGTGATTATGGCATCTTTGAGCGCGTTGGCACAGACACAGTCCCTCTGCTGAGGTATGCAGGTTATAGCATACCTCAGTATTTTCTTCACGTTTTCCATGGCTCGTCGCAGGTTGGCGACCACCATATCCGCTGATACAGTCTCCACCGTTTCCTTCCAGCAGTCGTAATCGGTCACCACGGCAATAGTGGCATAGCAGATTTCCGCCTCCCGGGCTAGCTTGGCTTCGGGTAGACCGGTCATATAAATAACATCAGCCCCCCAGGAGCGGTATAGTTCTGATTCGGCTCTGGTCGAAAACTGAGGTCCCTCCATGACGATACAGGTGCCACCATCATGCGCTCTAATCTCCAGCTTGAGCGCTGACTGATAAAGTACGTCGCTGAGGACACGGCAGAAGGGCTCAGCGAAGGCAATGTGCCCTACTATCCCGTTGCCGAAAAAAGTACTCGGACGCTGCCTAGTGCGGTCGATAATCTGGTCGGGGATGACTATGTCCAGGGGCATCAGTCTCTCCCTCAGGCTGCCCACGGTGGCCACAGAGACTATCCGTTCCACCCCCAGGGACTTCAGGGCATAGATGTTTGCCTTTGAGGGCAGCTCCGTGGGGCTGATGCGGTGCCCCTTACCGTGGCGGGGCAAAAAGGCTACTTTCACCCCTTCCACCTCACCCAGCACAATCACATCGCTGGGCTCACCAAAGGGCGTTTCCACTTTTACTTCTCTGACCTGGCTCATACCTTCCAGCTGGTACAGCCCGGTACCACCGATAACTCCAATTTTAGCTTCAGCCATAGTCTAAACCTCCCTGCTATTAATGAGACTGTTTATAACAGCCGTCTTGCCATAGCATAACAAGCGGTCTCCGGCAAGTAGCGTCTCCTCAACGCCAGGTTGAGGCTGCAATTCGTCATCCCTGATGATAGCCAGTATCTTAATTCCCTGTTCGCTAAGGTTGGTATCTTTAATCTTGGAGCCAACCTCAGCAGCTTTTCTGCCTGTGTCTAGCCGGACTATACTGTAGTCGCCTGCTTGATGAAGCGTTTCATCTGTTGAAGAATCGGACGCCAGATAGCTGCTGCGGCGGATCACTGTAACTACATAATTACTGACCCTCCGTGTACTCAGCAGCCAGAGTACCAGTACCAGAACAAACAGAGACAGAACGAGGGCAAGGACCTGAGTTAGCGATAGTTCCATTAATGCAGTCTGTATCCAGAGTATCACCACGATGATGAAAGCGATAACCCCGGCGTTGCCCAGGAGTATTAGCCAACTGGCTATCCGGCGGCGCCTGGGAGGGTTGACCACAGATTCTGCTTCCGTGGTAGTGAAGCCGGTGCCGGTGAGCGCCGATAGAGCTTGAAAGCGTGCCTTTGACCGTTCCATGCCCGTTGCTTCCAGAGCAATGGAGCCCAGCCACAAAACGAAAAACCATACAGCCAAGAAAACCAATATCAACGCAAAATGCATGCTGCCCCTTTTCGGTGTTCAGAAGTATTTTGTGCGCCTTCCAAAACGAGCTGGTTCTTTACAATAGCAAAGGCGATTGTGAAATATTTAGTGCCTCTTGACTAAACTCCAAATCTTCAGGTTCATCTTAACATTATTAAAATAGCCTCTTAGCCTTCCTCCACCATCTTCCCTTCCTCTTCTTCACTCAGCCCGTAGAGGTCGTAGTCAACGTTATCTATCTCTTTTGTCGGTGTGGCTGATTTCGCGGAGCAACTCCGCACGTTCGTTACACGGTGTATTACGAATCGGCACCAGCCGTCTGTTTAGCTCCAGCATTTTTATCCACTGATATTACCAAATCGTGTGCATCTTCCTATCGCTAGCATGGCTAAAAGTGTCGGTTGCCATATCATTCACCCTTCAATTATAACTTTTTTCAGGCTGCTGGCATAGGGTTCTCTTATGATGCCTTTCTCGGTGATTATGGCGGTTATGTATCTACAGGGCGTAACATCGAAGGCAGGGTTGGCAACTCTGACCCCCTGCGGTGCCAAGCTGACTCCACCGATGTGGGTTATCTCCTCTGGGTTTCGTTCCTCGATAGGGATTTCCTCACCACAATCCAGGGAAAGGTCTATGGTGCTGGTCGGTGCCGCCACATAAAAGGGGATACCATTTTCAGCAGCCAGAACAGCCAAAGTGTAGGTGCCAATCTTATTGGCAGTGTCTCCATTAGCGGCGATCCGGTCAGCGCCGACGATGACGCAGCTTGTCCTGCCCCGACTCATAACATAGCCAGCCATGGAGTCGGTTATCAGAGTCACTGCTATGTTTTCCTGCCTCAGTTCCCAGGCAGTGAGGCGGGCTCCCTGAAGTAGAGGACGCGTCTCGGTGGCGATGACCTCGATTCTCTTGCCCTGCCCGACTGCAGCCTTGATTATACCCAGAGCCGTGCCATAACCAGCAGTAGCTAATGAACCAGTATTACAGTGAGTCAGTACCACAGAGCCATCATCAATAAGCTCAGCACCAAGGCGGCTGAGCTGCACCGTGGCAAGCTCCTCTTCAGTATGAATTCTCCTGGCTTCATCAACGAGCGCTTGTTTTATCCCCGAGACATCGTCAATGGCTGCCGCCACCTTTTTCATCCGGGCGATGCTGCTGAACAAGTTGACCGCTGTCGGTCGAGCATCGGCGAAAACCTGCAGAATCTGCTCCAACCGGTCAAGAAACTCTCGTTTGCCGGCAGCGTCTATACTGAGAGCACCGAGGGCAATACCGTAGGCAGCAGCCACTCCGATAGCCGGTGCTCCCCGAATTTTCATCTCCTTGATAGCAGCGGCTACTTCCAGATGACTGCTAAGCTCAACAAAGCTGACCTTCCGCGGCAGTTGAGTCTGGTCAATAATCTTAACCTTGCCATCCAGCCATTCAATCGGTCTCATCAGGCTGCCCTGGTTATATTTTCTTCCAGTCCTTTAGCGCTTTGTCCAGATTTTCCAAAAACAGTTCCCGGTTGCCTGGGGTAATATTCACGTCCAGTTTCCCCTTCCTGACAATCTGGATGGCATGCTTGCTGGAGAACGTAGTGGCGAAGTTGATGCCGATACTCATCCCCTCCGGTCTGCCAGCCTTTTCAATGGAGTCGAAAGGAATGTTAAAGACGAGCGGTCCTCCCAGGGCTATTTTGATTTTGCCATCGAGTATGCAGTACCTTCGGGGAAACACTGCCCAGTAAATAGCAGCCATGAGGGCAGCAGTGACAAACATGCCTACCGCTGCCTGTGGCTCCCCGTCAACCAAGAAGGAGACTCCAACGACGATGAACAACAGAGGAAACGCCATAATGACTTTAAACCAGACGTCATAGTGCGGTCTATCTTGGTAAATTAGAGAGTCCATGTGGGATTTCCTTTTTAGCTTGCCCTCGGCTCACCTTCTGCCCCCCTCTTGCCACTTATTGGCGTAAATATTAACCTGAAAACAGCCTGGTGTGCCAGACTGCGCAGCAATCCGCTTGTACCATCTACGCATCCGCTAGTCTACTTCATTTCCAGGTTCGCCATCTAATTCTTACCTCCCCTCCTTAGCCTGGGGATGAACATAGGCACTCTTCTCTTGTATTCTAAGTATTCATCACCGAACTTCTTCTCCAGCTCCCTTTCCTCAATAGCTTTGAGATACAGCACATTGAGGACTATAAAAGAGGGGGTAAAGATAAAGACCAGGGACAACGAGCCGAACAATATCCCCAGCCCGAGCAAGAATATGAACATACCCAGGAGCATAGGGTTTCTGACGTAGGCATAAAGTCCGGTAGTAATTAGCTTCGGCGGCGGGCTGAAGGGCACGGGTGTACCTCTGGCACGGAAAAAGTCTATCACTGGCCAGAACATGATGAGCCAACCCAGGACGAGCATGAAAATGGATAGCCCCAGGTTCCACCAGGCCAGATCAAAGTGGAGGACAGGAAGCTGCTTGTCTATCCACAGGGAGGCGAAGACAAAGAGCACTATCAAGCCGAAGAAAGCCAACAAGGCTAGCGGTGTCGACAGCATTCTGCGCTTCTTGTCTCCTGTGGCTACCCTATACACGAAATCAGCGTATCTATCCCAGATACTCATTTTAGCTTAATCCCGCTGTCATGGCCTTGATTTTGACGGCTAAGCTTCTGCTTATGTGGGCATAGCTAGTCGTCCCCGCCAATTGCCTAACCAGTATAGATTTGTTCAACATGCCTGTCCAGCTCTGGGCAGCCTCTCTGACTTATACCCACAATTGCCTTTCAAGAGAATGTGTTCGGCAGCCGTGGCTGCAGAACAAGGAAATAAAGTAGCCGAGCAAGCTGGACAAAGAGATACCTACTTATGTACCTGTAAGGTTTTAGCCAAGCATTTTTTATTGCGACTTCGAGGTTTTAAGCTCGGGAAATCCACCTTGAAGGGTTGAGGCTACGTTGGTGAGTTGAGATATACGCATAAGTACAAGATTTTGCCTTGAGGCACTCATCTGAAGTAAAATTCAACCGGTCCCATGGCTAAAGCGGAAACTATAGAACTGGCACAGATTAGCGTTCGCGGCATCGTCCAGGGAGTTGGCTTCAGACCTTTCGTCTACCAGCTGGCTACTAAATACGATTTGAAGGGCTGGGTATGCAATACCTCAGAGGACGTAAAAATAGAAATCCAGGGAGATGTCAAAGACCTGAAGAGATTTCTGTCAGAGCTACAAAACAATGCACCTCCCCTAGCCCGGATAGAAAACATTTCTGTCAGCTATTCCCCACCGGCAAACTACACGAGATTTGAAATCCGCCACAGTATTGCCGAAGAAGGCAAATACCAGCCGCTATCCCCTGATATTGCTACCTGCCAGGCTTGCCTTGGGGAAGTCTTCGACCCCGAAGACAGGCGCTACCGTTACCCCTTCACCAACTGCACTAATTGTGGTCCCCGCTTCACCATAATAGAGGATATCCCT
>DTZC01000140.1 GCA_012961565.1 Dehalococcoidia bacterium | reverse complement strand
GCGCCAAGGCGGAGGTCGCGCAGGATTTCAACTCTCTCCAGGGTATCAATCTCGGAATGGAGATAGTGAGTTTTTACCTCCATCTCACGGAGGTAGTCAGCGAGCTGCTCTGCCATCCTCTTTGTGAGAGTGGTCACCAGGCAGCGCTCGCCCTTTGCCACCCTGGTCTTAATCTGGTAGATAAGGTCGTCTATCTGCCCTTTCGTCGGTTTGACCTCGATGGTGGGTTCGAGCAGACCGGTGGGACGCACAAGCTGCTCCACTACCTGCTGGCTGTGCTCGTATTCGTAGTCGCCAGGCGTTGCCGAAACATAGATGACCTGGTTGATGCGCTGTTCGAACTCTTCGAAGCTTAAGGGGCGGTTGTCCAGTGCCGAAGGCAGCCGAAAACCATAATCGACCAGTGTCTGTTTCCGCGAGATATCGCCATGATACATGCCCCGTATCTGGGGTAGCGTCATGTGTGATTCATCGATAAATAACAGAAAGTCGTCGGGAAAGTAATCGAGCAGGGTCCACGGTGCACTGCCCGGTGCCCGGCGCTGCAAATGCCGGGAGTAGTTTTCCACTGCATGACAGTAGCCAACCTCGCGGAGCATCTCGATATCATAATTAGTCCGCGCCTCGAGCCTGGCTGCTTCCAGCAGTTTACCCTGGCCCCTCAGCTCGCGCAGTCTCTCCTCCAGCTCAGCCTTGATGTCCTCGATGGCTAGCAGGAGCTTTTCCCGGGAGGTGACGAAGTGTTTGGCGGGATAGATATCAACTGAGTCCCGCTGGGTTAGAACCTCGCCGGTCAGGGGGTCAACCTCCACGATTCGCTCGACTTCATCACCCCAGAGTTCAATCCTGAGCGCTATTTCCTCGTAGGATGGCTGGATCTCAAGGGTATCACCGCGAATACGGAACCTGCCCCGGGTGAAGTCATAGTCATTTCTCTCATACTGCATGTCCACCAGGCGGCGGGCCAGCTTGTCCCGGTTACACTTTTCACCTTTTTTCACCGTAACTACAAAACTGTGGTATTCTTCGGGCTCGCCCAGACTGTAGATGCATGACACAGAGGCTACTATCAGTACGTCGCGGCGTTCAAACAGTGCCCGCGTTGCCGCATGGCGCAGCTTGTCGATTTCCTCGTTTATGTCTATCTCCTTCTCAATATAGGTGTCGGTGCTGGGGACGTAGGCCTCGGGCTGGTAGTAGTCGTAATAGCTGACGAAATATTCCACGGCATTGTCAGGGAAGAATTCCCTGAACTCTGTAGCCAGTTGGGCGGCGAGGGTCTTATTGTGGCAGATGACCAGGGTTGGCTTTTGTATTCTCTCCACCACGTTGGCCATGGTGAACGTCTTGCCGCTGCCGGTCACCCCTAGCAGTGTCTGCTTCTTATAGCCTTTCTTTATCCCCTCAGTCAGCCTGTCCACTGCCTGGGGCTGGTCACCGGTAAGCCTGAAATCGGAGACAATCCTAAATGGAGGCATCTGGTTCACTACCTATCTGGGTCCGCAACAGGAGCAAACATATCTTTCTGCCCGGGCTTATTTATCGGACACCTTGGAAATTCTGTCGAACTCATCTCTAATCTTCTTATATGATTTGTCAAGGTCGGCTGCCTTGTCCACGGTATTCTTCAAGTGAGTCTCGTAGAGCACACGCCATTTTTCGTCTATCTCGTAGAAGCGGCGTGCCAGGACTTTCAGCTCGTTTTCTACCTCCTCCGCCTTCTGGGAAAGTTTCCTGGCGTGGATTCCCGCTTTGATTAATTCCAGCTTGGCAGAAAGTGTCAATGGCGATACTACCTGGACGCCAGCCTTGCTGTATTCCTGCAATGTGTCATAGGCTTCGCTGAGCAGGAAATAGTAAACGCTTTCAGAGGGGATATAAGCGAAAGCAAAGTCGGCAGACCCCTTGTCGGGACATACATAATCGACGGCGATTTTATCAAGGCTGCGCTTGATATCTGCCAGGAATTCCTTCTTGAGCCTTTGTTTCTCCTCTGGACTATCCGATGCTAGCATTTTCCCGTAATTGTCGAGGCAGAACTTGGAGTCGATGCAGACAATGCCCGAGGTCGATTTAATGTGGGCATCGGGCTTTTTGCCATCAAAGACCGCTTGCCTGATACCGTACATCTCCGGTGGTAGCTGGTCTGAGAGTATCGTCTCCAGGGCTAGCTCGCCGAAAGATGCCCTCTCTTTGGGCACCTTGAGCATTTGTTCAAAGGACTTATAGCTTTCCTTGATGTCCCTGGCTTGGGCTTCTATGTTGCCTATCTTCTCACCCAGCCCCAGCTCTGTCCAGGCATTTGAAATGGCATTCCTGACATCAGTGGGCTCCACTCTCCGGCTCCTGATAACCAGCAAGATCAGGACGACCACAAGTAGCAGGACGATTACAAGCAAGATCTCAACCATCATATCTCCTCCCCTAGGTGCGGGCTAGCTGCTGTAAAGCCAGCCTCACCTTTTCTTCCAGGTCAAGTTCTGCTGACCTGGGCACACTGGCAACAGCCTGGGTAGCTTCCTTAAGGGAATAGCCGAGACTGGTCAGTGCAGCTACCACGTCGGCATCTTCCTGCGTCAGGCTGGGTATGATAGCCCCCGCCATATCCCTTTCCATCTTCGTTTTCAACTCGAGCACAATCCGCCCAGCTATTTTCCTGCCTAGTCCAGGTACCTGGCTGAGAAGGTCGGCATTGCCGCTGGCTATGGCTGAGGCAAGCTGTTCCGGGCTGAACGTGGAAAGTAGCGCCAGGGCTGCCTTGGGACCGACGCCGGAGACCGAGATTAAGTTCCGGAAAAGCTCTAGTTCCTCGGTTGAAGCGAAGCCGTAAAGAGCCACATTATCATCTCTCAGGTAGAGGTAAGTATGAAGATAGACCTTGTCACCAATAGCCTCAAGACGGCTCAGTGTGGAGCCGGACATATGTACCTCGAGGCTTACTGGCCCCACCTTGATTACCGCTGAATCAAGCCCGCGTCTTTCCAGAGTCCCGTCTAAGGCAACTATCATCTTGTGACACCAGTTTTTCTAGTGCAACATCATGGTGCTGAAGCTTCTCCCGGGGGGAAGCCAGCAGACTCCAGGACTACGAGGGTGTGCAGCAACAACTCATTCTGACACATTTCAATTCACCTATGTAGCCTCGACTCTTCAGGGTCGAGTTCCCGAGGTT
>DTZC01000139.1 GCA_012961565.1 Dehalococcoidia bacterium | reverse complement strand
TCTCTTTTTTTGGCATATCACCTATATTATAGTAGAGTTAGTATCTCCGGTTCATCTTCGCTGATGGCTATAGTATGCTCAAAGTGAGCAGACAGGCTGCCGTCTGCAGTGCGCACTGTCCATCTATTCTCGCCCAGGCGTGTCCGCCAGTCGCCGGCGGTCACCATCGGCTCTATAGCCAGAGTCATACCCTTCTGCAACAGCGGACCCTCGCCCGGCGAGCCAAAGTTGGGGACCAAGGGGTCTTCGTGCAAATCCCTGCCGACTCCGTGCCCCGAATACTCGCGGACTATGGCAAACCCTCTCGCTTCAACATAGTTCTGTATAGCTGCTGAGATGTCCCCTATGTGGTTGCCGTTACGTGCTGCCTGTATTCCAACCATCAAGGCAGCCTCGGTAACTGCTAAAAGTTCCTGAGTTTTAGAACTGATTTCACCCACTCCGACTGTTATCGCTGCGTCACCATGAAAGCCGTTAACGATTGCGCCAAAGTCCAGTGATACTATATCCCCTTCATTTAGGTACCGCTCTCCGGGAATACCGTGGACAATTTCGTCATTTACTGAAACACAGAGATGTGCTGGGAAGCCTCGATAGCCTTTGAAGGAAGCCTTAGCGCGGTATTTTTGCAATTCTGTCATCGCTACCAAGTCCAACTGGCGTGTTTTTGTGCCCGGTCGTATTTCGGCTCTTAACCTTTCTAGAATAGCTGCTACGATTCTCCCGGCTTGTCGCATGATAGCCACTTCGTGGGGAGATTTAAGCACCATCATTTGGGTTCTACCGATTTAAGCCTGAGCCCGCTGATTATTTCTTCGGCTACCTCCTCAATTCCAAGTTCACCATTCACGGTAACAAGCTTGTCCGCTGCCTTGTAATAATCGAGCAGTGGTGTAGTCTGCTCAAAGTAGACTCTGAGACGCTCTTTTATTGTCTCCTCTGTATCATCAGAGCGTTGGTATAATTTGCCACCACATTTGTCACATTTTCCGGGAACCTTGGGTGGGGAAGTTATTTCGTGGTAGGGGGTCTGACAAACACGGCATATCCAGCGTCCGCCTAGACGTTTCAGCAGTTCCTTCTGGGGAACCTTAATGTAGACTGCTTTGTCAATGGCTGCATTTCGACTAGCCAGCATCTCATCTAGTGCCTTTGCCTGCTCAATGGTTCGAGGAAAGCCATCAAAAATGCACCCCGATTTACAGTCGGGTTCATTGAGCCGCTCGGATACTAGTTGTATCGTGACCTTGTCTGGCACCAAAACGCCTTTGTCCATATAAGCCTTGACTGTCTTTCCCAGTTCGGCTCCTTTGGCTACAGCCTCACGGAAAAGGTCACCAGAAGCTATATGGGCTAGCCCTAGCTTTTGGGAAATGATAGCCGCCTGAGTTCCTTTGCCAGCCCCGGGAGCACCAAGAAAAACCAGAAACAACTAAACCTGCCTCCCTCTACTTTAAGAAGCCCTCATAGCGCCGCATTGTCAACTGGGCCTCTATTTGCTTCATGGTGTCCAAAGCTACACCAACAACGATGAGTATACCCGTACTTGACAGAGTGAGCACGGCTACATCAGTTACTTCGCGAATCATGAATGGACTCACGGCAACTAGGGCTAGGAAAAGAGCTCCTCCCCAGGTAATGCGGTTGATAACTCTGTTTAGATAGTCAGTCGTAGGCTTTCCTGGACGAACACCGGGGATGAAGCCTCCTTGCCGTTGCAAGGTTCGTGCTATGTCCATCTGCTCGAATATCACCATGGTGTAGAAAAAGGCGAAGGCGACCACCATCAAGAAATAAGCTCCCCAGTAGAACAGTCCCTCGGGGAGCGGGGCATTAGGGTTGAACCATTCCATAAGAGTATTGGCGAAATTCGGCTCCTGACCTGGCGGGCTGGCGAAGTAGCTGGCTATTGTTGCTGGAAAAATCAGCAGTGAAATGGCGAAAATGAGTGGTATCATGCCCGCAGTGTTTACTCGGAGCGGAATGTATGTTGAACCTGTCTGGCGATACATGCGGGCACCACGGAATGCTGTTCTGGCATATTGAACTGGAATTCGGCGATGACCTTCAGTGAATATGACAATAAACGCCACGGTAGCCAGAGCCAGAGCGACGAAAGCAGCCAAACCGACCACATTTTCCTTGGCTATAAGCCCCCGCCCAATCATTTCTGGCAAGCCAGCAACAATGCCGCCGAAGATTATTATCGAGATGCCGTTTCCAATACCGCGCTCTGTAATCAGTTCGCCAAGCCAGACCAGAAACATAGTCCCTGCAGCCAGCGAGATTATTATAGCCAGGGTGGGCAAGGCAGCAGTTTGACCGATAACACCCTGACTGCGCATGAGCGTTAGCTGTGCATAGCCTTGAAGTGCAGCTAAAGGTACGGTTAGCCAGTGAGTGAACTGATTAATGCGGCGTCTCCCGGCCTCTCCTTCCTGCGATAGAGCTCTAAGCTGGGGGACAACAGGAACCAGTAGTTGCATTACGATGGATGCAGTTATGTAGGGATAAACCCCCATAGCTGCCACGCTGAAGTTCCTCATAGCTCCGCCGCTGAACAGGTCGAGCATTCCTAGTAGCTGGTTTCTCTCAAACAGCTCACGAAGTGCCTCAAGGTCGACTCCAGGCAGGGGGACGTGAGCTATCAGCCGGAAAACTACCAGCATGCCTATGGTAAACAGGAGCCGACGCCTCAAGTCCGGTAGCGAAAAGGCATCCAGTAATGCCTGGATAAGACGTGGTCTTCCTCCAGCCATCTGCATTTCAGATACCCTCCACGCTGCCACCAGCAGCTATGATTTTCTTTTCCGCAGAGGCAGAGAATTTGTTAGCTCTTATTGTAAGCGGGCGGTCAATCTCACCTTCTCCCAGAATTTTGACCGGCTGTTTAAGAGATTTGATTAGCCCCTTTTCAAAGAGTTCCTTTGGAGTAACATCAGCGTTTGGGGGGAATACATTGAGTTCACCTACGTTAACTACGTTGTATTCGGTTCGAAAGATATTTACGAATCCCCTTTTTCGTGGCAAGCGCTTGATGAGCGGCAGTTGCCCTCCCTCGAAGCCAAGACGTACCCCCCCACCGGAGCGTGCCTTTTGTCCCTTGCAGCCCCGCCCGGAGTAAGTGCCATGTCCGCTACCATCACCCCGCCCGACGCGTTTTCTTTTACGTCTTGCACCTACTGGAGGCTTCAGCTCATGCTGTTCCATCATTGACCACTTCTATTTTGACCAAATGGCTGACCTTACTAATCATGCCTCTAACTGATGGTGAATCTTTGTGCTCCACTGTCTCATACAACCGATGAAAACCTAGAGCTTTCAGAGTCCTCCTCTGGTCTTTGGCGTAACCAATAGCACTCTTCACCCACGTGACACGTAATTTAGCCACCTGTATCAATCTCCTGAACCTCAGGTTCTGCCTTACGCTTGGCTACAGCCTCTTCAGGATTCCTGAGATTAGCCAGCGCTAACAATGTAGCCCTGACTGTGTTAATAGGGTTGGAGCTGCCCAGGGACTTAGTGAGCACGTCCTTAACTCCCGCAGCTTCAAGCACAGAGCGGACACTGCCACCTGCAATCACACCGGTTCCAGGCACTGCCGGTTTAAGCAATACTTTGGCTGCCCCAAACTTGGCTAGCATCTCGTGTGGTATTGTGGTACCTGACATCTGGACCTTGATTAACTCCTTTCTTGCTGCAACACCAGCCTTGCGAATAGCCTCTGGCACCTCCCTGGCTTTACCCAGACCAGCTCCCACATGTCCGTTGCCATCACCAACCACTACTAGAGCTCTAAAGTGTAGCTTCTTTCCCCCTTTGACGACCTTAGTTACCCGATTAAGTGCTACCAGCTTTTCGGTTAGTTCTAACTCGCTAGCATCAATTTTAGTTTTCTCGCCGATAAGTTTTGTAACTGGTTTCATTTAGTCAACCTCAGAAGTCTAGTCCAGCTTTTCTGGCAGCTTCAGCCAGCGCCTTCACTCTACCGTGATACTTGTAACCGCCCCTATCGAAGGCAACTTGCTTGATTCCTTTGCTCAGGGCACGTTGGGCTATCAGGGAGCCCACCAGCTCAGCGCTTTCTGTCTTTTTCATCCCAGATACCTTATCCCTGATTTCGGGGTCGAGGCTGCTAGCTGAGGCTAGAGTGTGACCAGCCTCATCATTTATAATTTGGGCGTAGATATACTTGAGACTGCGGAAAACACTAAGCCTTGGCCTGGCTGCTGTACCACTTAGTCTGATTCTGACTCGCGCGTGACGACGCTTACGGGCTATTCTTGCATCTACTCTGGCCATCAATATCTTACCCTTTTAAAGCCGCCTTTCCCGCCTTGCCATGTTTGAGACGCAGTCTTTCTCCTGCATACCTGATTCCTTTACCTTTGTAGGCATCCGCTGGCCGTATGGCTCGGATTCGGGCTGCAGTCTCACCCACGAGCTCCTTATCAATACCAATAACACGGATGCGGTTTGTACCTTCCACCACGATATCCACTCCAGGTAGTGGTTCAAAATCCACCGAATGACTGAATCCAACTTGCAGAGAAAGCTTGGAATCGACCTTCTGTGCTCGATAGCCGACACCAGTCAGCTCCAGGACCTTTTCGAAACCTTTGGTCACACCCTCTACCATGTTAGCCAGGAGAGCCCGAGTTAAACCATGAAGGGCGCGATGGTTTCTGTTATCACTGGGGCGTGATACCTTCAGGGTACCACCCTCGAGTGTTATCAACATATCAGGGTGGAATGACCGGACCAGCTTACCCTTACCCCCCTCAACGGTCACCTCATTGCCCTTGATGGTCACCTTAACGCCCTCGGGCACCGGGATTGGCTTTAACCCTATCCGCGACATAACTCCTTCTCCAAAGTCCCAATTACCAGATATAGCATAGCAATTCACCGCCAAGATTTCGGCGCCATGCCTCCTGTCCTGTCATGATGCCTTTGGATGTAGACAATATAGCGATACCAAGGCCACCGTAGACACGGGGAATTTCTCGACGCCCCACATACATTCTGAGACCCGGTCGGCTAACTCTTTCTAAGCCTACGATTGCAGGGCGTCCATCGGTATATTTCAGCAGTATTTTAATCACTCGTTGCGGTCTGCCTCTTAAGACAGTGTAGTCAGCTATAAAACCCTCGTCTTTGAGGATTTTGGCGATGGAAAGTTTAATCCTCGAAGCTGGCACCAACACACTATCATGGTGGGCCATGACCGCGTTTCGTATTCGAGTCAGCATATCAGCAATCGGGTCAGTAATCATGGACACATACCTCCAGCACTCTGTATCACCAGCTTGATTTCCTCACCCCAGGTATTGCGCCGCTTAAAGCTAATTTTCGAAAACAAATACGGCATAGGCCAAACTTACGAATATAGGCACGTGGTCTGCCGCACAGCTGGCATCGATTTCGGTGCTGTACCTTGTACTTAGGAGGGCGCTGGGATTTTATAATTTTGGACAATTTTGCCATTTCTGTATAAGCCTCATCTCCTTTTAAAGGGCATACCTAATGACTCTAGTAAGCTCCTACCTTCTTCGTCATTGGTTGCCGTAGTAACAATAGTCACTTCTAATCCGCGCAATTTATCCACCTTATCGTAGTCGATTTCAGGGAAGACAACCTGTTCCTTGATTCCCAAAGTGTAGTTGCCCTTGCCATCAAATGAATCTGGGGACACCCCCTGGAAATCACGAATACGGGCTAGCACAACATTTACTAGTTTATCAAAGAAGTCGTACATTCGCCTCCCCCGGAGGGTCACCATCATGCCTATAGGCATGCCTGCCCTGAGTTTAAAGGCAGCTATAGATTTCTTGGCTCGTGTTATCACAGGATGTTGCCCAGAGATAGCTGCCAAGTCTCTCTCAGCTGCCTCCAAGGCCTTGGGGTTCTGTATTGCCTCTCCCAAGCCAATATTCAGTACGATCTTGCTCAGTTTCGGCACCTGCATCGCGTTCCGGTACCCAAACTTGCTCATCAACTCAGGGACTACCTCTTTTTCGTATTTTTCTTTGAGTCGAGATACCATTAACGCTCCTTTGGCTAGTCAATAACCTCGTAACAAGAGCGGCAAATTCGTGCCTTTCTCCCGTCAGCGAGGAAGCGAAAGCCTATCCGGACCGGTTTGTTGCATTTATTGCAAAGCAGCATGACGTTTGACACGTGCAGCGGGGCTTCAAGCTCAATTATGCCAGCCTGTCTGGCTGCGCGGCG
>DTZC01000138.1 GCA_012961565.1 Dehalococcoidia bacterium | reverse complement strand
TTAAGGTCATCAGGATTAATGTCTATTTCTACCTCTTCAGCCTCCGGCAGAACTGCAACTGTAGCCGTAGACGTATGAATTCGCCCCGAGGCCTCAGTAGCAGGTACACGCTGCACTCGATGTACGCCTCGCTCATACTTCAAGCGGCTGAAGGCTCCCTTGCCTCTAATCTCAAAGATTATCTCCTTAAGGCCGCCGAGTTCTGTCTCGTTGCAATCGATAATTTCGACCTGCCAACCTTTGCTTAAGGCATAGCGGCTGTACATGCGGAAAAGGTCAGCAGCGAAAAGCGATGCCTCCTCACCACCGGTTCCAGCCCTGATTTCGACGATTACATCCTTATCCTGGTGAGAGTCCTTGGGCAATAAGGACAGCTTCAAATCATGCAGGATAGCATCCTGCTGTCTTTTCAGATTACTTATCTCTTCCTTTGCCAGGAGTAGCATCTCTGGTTCAAGCCCGTCATCGAGCATAGCCTGTGTCTCCTGCAACATCTTAGAAGCTGCCTTATACTGGCGATACTTGGTCACGATATCCTCAAGATTAGCCTGCTCTTGAGCTAATGCTTGCAAGCGCGCCGGATTAGAAGATACCTCCGGCTGAGCTATCAACTCATTCAGTTCCTCGTACCGCTTTTCGATTGATTCTAGCCTGTCCCACATAGCTTTTTCTCAAAGGAAATTATATCACAGCTTCAGAAAAGATGCCTGCTACAGAAGCGCAGTTTTTCATCCTAATCTTTGGGTAGCTGCGATATCGCTTTTACGTATGCCTTGACAACATCGTAGCGTCTCAGCACACCGAGAAGCCGAGACGGCTTCCGCCTGTCGACCACGGGAACTCGACCCACCTCTCTAGCCCCCAATCTGTGGACTACATCGTGCAGAGACTCGTCAGGATAAGCAGTGACCAAGTTAGTGGTAGCAATATCAGCTACGGTAAGTCCCTCGCCAGTGCCCATCCTCGACTCCAAGTCAGCCAGCGTAACCATGCCCCTGAGGTTACCCTGCACATCCACCACAGGAAAGCCGTGATGTTTGCTCTTGGTAAACTTCTCTGCCAGCTCAGCAAGCGACATCTCAGGACTGACCGTAGGAAAATCACGCGTCATGACCTCAGCCACAGTTACTCTCTCCAGCAAGTCCACCTCCTCGCGGGCACGTAGGGAAATACCTCGACGTCTCAGCTTAAGAGTATAAATGCTTTCCGGGCTTAGCCTGTAAGCTATTAAGGTGCCGACCACTACTGCCAACATTAACGGCAATATGATGGCATAGTCCCTAGTCATTTCAAACAAAATGATGATAGCCGTGATAGGTGCTCTGGCGGCGGCAGAAAAAACAGCTGCCATACCCACCAGGGCATAGGCTCCTGAGGGTGCCGTGATACCAGGAAAAAGACGATTAGCTACCTCACCAAAGATGCCACCGAACATCGCTCCCATAAACAAGCTAGGGGCAAAAATACCACCACTGCCACCACTTCCCAGTGTAAAGGATGTAGCCAATATCTTCAGTAACAGCAGGCCTGTAAGAGTGAATAGCCCGATCTCGCCCAGGAGAGCTCGTTCCACTCCCTGATAGCCAACACCAAAAAGATAAGGGCTGTACAGCCCGATAAGCCCCACAGCAATACCACCTAGCGCAGGCTTCAGGTATTCCGGCATATTCACGGCAGCGAAAATATCTTCAGTCTTGTACAGCATGCGTATGAAGGCCACAGCTATCAAAGCACAGGCAACACCAAGTATGAAATAGAATAAAAGTTCCCAGTAGCTGTTCAGTGTATAAGCAGGAACGCTGAATGACTGGTAATCACCCAGGAAAGAATGTGCCACAACACCCGCAACCACTGAACTGATAACCACGAAACCGAAATGGCGAGTGAGAACCCTACCTAGGATTACTTCGTGAGCAAAAAACACGCCAGCAATGGGGGCATTGAATGTTGCTGAAATACCACCGGCTGCACCGCATGCCACCAGAGTCTTTATCCATTCTTGAGATAGCAAAAGACGCTGCCCCAGAATTGAGCCCACTGTTGACCCGATTTGCACTATCGGTCCTTCCCTGCCTACCGAACCTCCACTACCAATACATATCGATGAGGCTAATATCTTAACCGCAGCCACCCGTGCTCGAATGCGTCCCCCTTTAGTAGCAATCGCCTCCATCACCTCAGGCACACCATGACCCTTAGCCTCTGCGGCCCGGCTAAAATAAATGAGCGAACCTACGATTAGACCGCCAATGGCAGGTAGCAAAATTACATAGTACTGTCCCAAAAAGCCGAGGACTTCAGCACCACCGCTGAAGAACAGCCTGTTAAAAGAACCGATAAGCCATCGGAAAAAGACAGCACCTAGGCCCGCAGCTATACCAGCCACTACAGCAAGAGTGGCACCGAAGGCAAACTCGGAACCGCGGAACCGACGTAAAAGAATATCTAGCCGAGAGACCTTGAGTATATTCATCAGCAACTACCGGTGGCAGTCAGTGTGCTAACAAGGAGCGCGTACCGATGTTTTCATCCTTATTCTAGCAGGTGAGATAAGTAAGGACAATTTCTGCTTCGCAGCATGTTGCCATAGCCAACCGTGGTTGCAGTCGCAAAGAGTTGATTTTATCAATAGTGGGGTATAGACTAACCTCAGAGGTTCCGCAAAATGGTTTATCTGCCCAAAACGAATTGCCCGACTTGCTTCCAAATCACCGGACATCAGTTCATCAGCCGCATATGCGGTACTTCATTCTCGGCGCTAAATCAGAGCCCAAGGAGGGATTCATCAAAATGAGCGCCACGAGAAAACTGGCAGAGTTCATATCCGGCCTCCGCTACGAGCATATCTCAATAGATGCGATAGCCAAAGCCAAGTTATCCCTCATGGACTGGACTGGAGTAACTATAGGCGGCTATGTAAGCGGGCAAAATGACATGGATTCCATGATTAATGCGCTATCACCATTTTTTGGCCGGCCCCAAGCAACCCTGATTACGAAAAAGAAGAAGATTGATGTCATCAACGCAGCTTTGATCAACGGCACAGCTTCCCACCTTTTGGACTACGATGATGTGCATATGGGGATGATCGGCCATCCGACAGTGCCGGTTATACCTGCTGCCCTAGCTATGGGCGAATACCATGGAATCAACGGCAAAAAGCTGATCGAGGCGATAGTTGCTGGGGTAGAGACAGAATGCCGGATTGGCGAGGCAGTCAACCCGGAGCACTATGCAACAGGTTGGCATGCAACAGCAACTTTAGGATGCTTTGGCGCCTGTGCTGCGGTTGCTAAAATTATCGACCTGGAGGCTGATAAAATTGTTTCTGCACTGGGTATCGCCGGGACACAAGCGTGTGGTTTGCAGCAATCTTTCGGTACTATGTGCAAACCATTCCACGCTGGCAAGGCTGCCAGCAATGGAATTCTGGCTGCTATCCTGGCAGGAAATGAACTTACAGCACCTCAGCAAATCCTGGAAGCACAAGCCGGATTCGGCAAAGTCTTATCGCCGAAATTTGATGAGACGAAGATAGACAATTTGGGACAGCCGAAGTGCTGGCCGAGTTCGACGATGGCCTGCCGGCCGTTCTCTTAAACTCCTATGGCCGGGGAAAAGTGGTCGTCTTGAATTGGCATGCTGAGGA